>NZ_BAAABH010000039.1:0-26229 GCF_054767855.1 Clostridium sp. CTA-19
GATGATATCCGCAATAATATAAATGATTTTGTTTATAGATATAACAATGAGAGAATACACTCTTCAATTGGATATGTTACACCACACGAATATTATCTTAAGAATTTAATGTGTGTTTAAAAATTTAAGCATATATTAGTATAAGTTAATTTTGTCCAATTAGAGGGGAGACGTCCGCAGAAAATGAGAAGGCACTTTCCTTGTATTTAAATGAAGGATTTGTAAAAAATCTGTGTCAATATGCCATGAATATTATTTAAATTCAAAATAGATTATTTCAATGAATGTTTAACAATGAGATTCCTGTATAATAAATGCGAATTTGATGGTGCGGAGCATACCAAGTTTGATAGACACATAGAAAAGTATGTTCTTAATAAGTGGTGAGTAAGATAATTTTTTCAGTAGAATATAAAAAACTTTTGCTCAACTTTAATACTGAAATGTTTTGGTAATATATAAAATATTTAAGGGTAAGTATAATTAAATTAATAGGATAAATCTTTATAAATAAGTTTAGAATACATCATTTAGTCAATGAATTATATAAGGAGGAGCAAGAAATTATACATGATAGTAATTTAAACGCTGAATTTTATATGTAATTATATGGATACGGATTGGTTTTAAAGATAATTCATTAATCTATATAGCAGATGAAAATATTTATAAATTTTCAAGATGATTAAAGAAAATAAATATGATTAGTAATTGCAAAATTATATTTAAAAGTGATGATTGATTTATATGGTAATGTAGGTAACTTTAAAGATAAAAAATTTTATTGCAATAAGTAATTTATAAAAAGTTAAATGGATATATTTTTATAACTATATGACATAAGGGGGCAAGATTATGGATGGCTTGAAAATTGTAGAATATACTCCAGCCTACGCAAAGGCTATTGCAAAGATGTGGACAATGAGTACTGAAGGATGGAATGGAAGTTATGCAAATGTAACTGAGGAAAGTATTTTAGAGTCACATAAATCTAATTCAAACTTAAATACTTTTCTTGCTGTTAATAATGAAGAGGTTTTAGGCTACTGTGCTTTATTATCTCAAAAAGAAGCACTTAAGATAAAGTTATTAAATACGAGATATGACTGTCATGGTAATGGAATTGGAAAAGAAATTATTAAAGCTGTAGTTAATAGAGCTTTAGAACTCGATTATTCAATGATAGATCTTCATACATGGTCTTCAAATAAGAAATCTATACCATTTTATAAGCGTTGCGGATTTTTCTTGGAAAAGAACAAATGTTCTCATTGCATAAGCTTTATACCATATATTTTAAAAATAGAAGCTCTTAAAGGATACTTCGAAAATGAGGATTGGTATAGTGGTTTAAAGCAAAATATGGACATGGAGCCTAGTGGAATTGAAGAGAATGGTTCTGAATTTTATGAATATAATTGGGAAAGAAATAATAAAAAACTAAGGTTACAATTTGAAAGTCGTAGTAGAGGATTACGACTTATTGAGACGGATGATTATTTAATATCTGTAATAATTAATGATGAAACTTTTATGTTTGGAAAAAAATACAAAGTGTTCTATGAAATAATTAATAAGACAGGAAAAGCAATAAAAATAAAAATAAAAGGTGAAGATGATAAGAATATAAAATTTCAATTAAACAAGGAAGTAGATGTTAATGAAAAAGAAATAGTGGAGGGTGAGTTTTATATTGAGTCTTCAGATGATGAAATCTATGATGAAAAAATATATCCAGCAGTTGTATCACAAATTTTCATAAATAATAAAATAGCTTTGTTTAAGGTCGGAATATTGACAAGGCTACCAGCAAAAATAAATATTTTATCAGAAAGTATCGAGAGAGTTTCTGGACAATGTTCAAAATTTTATATAAACATTAAAAATAACTTATGTGAAGAAGCTACTTTTGAATTTAAACTTAATAAAAATGAAAATATAGAATTTAAGAATAGAGATTTTAAAGTTAAGCTTAATGATAATGAAAAAAATTCAGTAGAAGTACCTTACTATCTCAAAAAACCAACAGTTTATTCAGAGTGGATTAATGTTACTGCTATTTTAAAAAGTGGAGAAAAAATTGAATTTAAAGCTAATGTAATAGAGTTTTTTAAAGGAAGAGGAGGAAAATTTGGAGGAGAGACAAATACTGATTATATTATTGTAAATGGTGCATACTCAGTTATTTTAGCTAAGGATGACAACTGCATATGCTTTAGAAAATTTAAGAATCAATTTAGAGAAATAGTTTTATTTACTCCTGAATTTGAAATGTCTAATCATAATGAACTTATAAGTAAGAAAATAGAAAATATTTGTTGGTATGAAGAAAATGAGCATATGATTCTCAAAGGAGATTATTTTTTTAATAATTATAGTGAAATGAAGGTAACTTTAATAGTAAAGCTTCACATAACTGGCATTGCTCAGAGTTATTTTGAAGTATACAATTTAAGTGATAACAAAACAGATGAGGAAATATTAATAAAGCAACAAATATATCATGATGAACTAAGTAGAGGAGTAATACCTTATAATAACAAATTTATTAAGTTATCAGATATGGCTTTAGAGGATACAACTCCATTTAAAAGTGAATTGCTAAGTGAAAATTGGATCTTTTCAGGAGATGATAATAATACACGTAGCCTTTGGTGGGATAAAGACAAACTTCTTCATTTTGGAGAGTGGCCTTACATATACCTTGAAGAGAATGTTGGCATAGTTAATGGAAAAAGTAAAAAAACTACTAAAGCAATTTATGTAGCATTAACAACTTTCGAAACTTGGCAAGATTTGAGAAGTTTCGCTTTGAAGACATTTCAGAAGGGGTTAATATGCAACGCTGAAGGTGATAATTTAAAAGATAACAAAACTCTTAATTTATACACAACTAATGATTGTGAAGTATCTATAAATGAAGGAAATCCGTTTATTAAAGATGGTGTTTCAGTAGAACTAAGAAAATATAACGAAATTCCCATTAAAGGCAAAATAAAAGTTGACTCAAAAAAGGGATTAGTATGTTGTATAGAAAAAAGCTTTGAAAATATGACATTGGCCATGGAAGTTTTTACATCAATGGCGGATGAGTATGATTCTGATATTATTTCTGTTAAAGCAGACTTAGGTTTATTACTTTTTGAAAAGAATTCTGCCTTATTTAAAATTAAAGATGTAGACTTTAAAACGCAGATAAAAAAATATGAAGGATTTAACATTTATTCAATAAATAATGGGGTGATGACCATTAAGTCCTCTCCAGATTTTACAAGTGGAATATATTCATTAACCTATAAAAATGAGGAATATCTCCATAGTAAGTTTCCAAATTCAGAAATGCGAACATGGTATAATCCATGGTTTGGTGGAATGCAGACTGTACCTAGAAATTGGTACGTTCAATCTACAAGTTTATTAAATGAAAAAGTTATAACAAACTTTGTTAAAATGACAGATACATGTGGAAATCAATGGCAGGGCATAAAAACATCCTTGAATATAACTGAAAATGAGCAATATAAAGGCTTGAAAATTAATGAATATTATTTGATGCTGCCAGGAGTTCCTGTATTATGTCATACTTCTGAAATTATTAATAGTACAGGAGAGTTTATGAAGAATATGCTTTTAGCTCATAGAAATTTCTTTAATATTGGAAATGATATGATGAAGAACTTTGTCACGTTTAAAGATTCTAGTAATGAAATAAAAACTTATAGGGTTGGAATTGAATTTTGTGATATTTTCCCAAGTTCATCATTGTTTTATGGAAATTATGATATAGAAGATAAAATTCAAATATATGCAAATAAAGAGGATACTATGGAAAGGTCTACTATAAGTGTAGATGATAATGTGTATTTGGTTACAAAAAATTTAGATATTGCGAATCATGATAATATATTTATGAATCCAATGTTCTATATTTTTACAAATAAAAGTATAGATGATGAAATGCTTAATAATTTAAAAAATATTCAATTTAAATAAGAGAAATAAAAATGAAAATGTGTGGATTAAAATTATAAAAATAAAGTTTAATTACTGATCGAATAAATATTAACAAGAGGAAAATTGTATGAATATTTTCACAATTGTATGTTTTTTCTATAAGTTTATAGGAGTGATTAACAATGAAGGATTTTAAAATAAATAGTCCAAGAACAAGAAGATTATATGAAGATATAAGAATTAATTATGCATATTTTAACATGAAATTAGCAAACGGATTTAAAAATCTTTTAGGTATGAAGGACAATATTTAATGAAATAAAAGAATAAAAATAAAAGCCTCTTGAATATAAGCTTGAGAGGCTTTTCTAATCTAAATTTAGAAAGATTTCGGTGAAGTTATAATATAAATGAAAAATATTTAAAGTTTAAGATTATAAGAAAATGAAAATTATATTTTATTTTTACAGTAGAATATAAAAAATAATAGAAAAGGAACTATTAAATTAATAGAATGTAAATAATATGAATAATGTATATATATAAGTTACAATACGTGCTACAAGTTTTTACAAAAATAACAACTATATAGAATTATAATATAAAAAGGAAGCAAAATAAGAAATATGGTAGCAGTATATAAATAAAGGTAATGCTAAATAAGAGGGGATTAGATATGAACTATAAATTAAGAAGGGTAACTAATGAAGATGTAGAAGATTTTTTAACATGGAAATATGGTGGAATATATTCATTTTTTGATAATGATTTTTCACAGGGGAAAATTGATTATGTCAAAAGTTTTCCAAATGATAATAATGTTTTTTCTGTTTATAGTGATAAAAATGAACTTGTAGGGAATTGTGCAATTTATTTAAGTGATAAGGTAACTTTTTCAGTACAGTTAAGACCTAGTTTAACAAGCAAAGGTCTAGGAAAAGAATTTTTAACTTCAATTTTAAATTTTATAAAAGAAAGATATAATTTAAAAACTATAGGGTTAACAGTGCTTAAGTTTAATGAAAGGGCAATTAGGCTTTATAAAAGTTTAGACTTTAAAGTAACTAATGAGTTCATTGGAAAAACTGTTAAGGGCGAAATGGAGTTCTTAACTATGGAAAAAGAACTTTAATTATTAAGAGAAATGGAGAAAGATATGGGACAAGCAAAATTTTACTATAAGAATAATAAGGCCCCAAAACCTAATAAGCCAAATAATGTAGGAATTAGTGCAATAATTGAATATAACGGGGAAATATTATTAGAAAGAAGAACAGATAGCAATAGGTGGGCTTTGATAGGTGGAGGTTTAGAGATTGATGAAAGTTTGGAACAAGGCATAATTAGAGAAATTAAGGAAGAAACATCACTTAATATTGAAGAAAATCAATTATGTTTTTGGAGAATTTATTCAGATCCATCACGTATAGTTGAATATCCTGATGGAAATATATTGAGGATAATAACAGCTGTTTATTTAGTGAAATTAGAGAATAGGCATAAGTTAATATGTAGTAAGGAATCATTAGAATTAAGATATTTTAGTTATAATGAATTGAAAAAATTGAATATAGCTGAAACACACAAACATATAATTGATGATTATTTAATGTGTTATTAGGAAAGTAGTATATATTACATTAAAAATGAATCTATTAAATAAGGAAGGGAGAAAGTAGTAGATAGTTTTAAATATAGTATTTTGATTACTTAGTATTATTAGTTACAAAATCTACTACTAAAAATAGAAATGGATTTTATTAATTATAATAGAGAATCTTGGAATAAAGAAGTTGATAAAGGAAATATGTGGACAAAAGTAGTAAGCAAAGAAGCAGTTGAAAAAGCTAGAAATGGAGAATGGAGTATTGTATTAACTCCAACCAAAGCCGTGCCTAAATCATGGTTTCCAAAAGAACTTATAGGTAAGAAGATTTTATGCCTTGCATCAGGTGGGGGACAACAAGGGCCTATTTTAGCCGCTACAGGAGCAAAAGTTACTGTTTTTGATAATTCGCCTAATCAGTTAAATCAAGATAAGTTTGTAGCAGAGAGAGATGGATTAACTATAAATACAGTTCAAGGTGATATGAGGGATTTATCTGTCTTTGAAGATAATTATTTTGATTTTATAATTCATCCAGTATCAAACTGTTTTATAGATAATATTTTATCACTATGGAGAGAGGCTTATCGTGTTTTAAAGAAGGGTGGAACATTGATAGCTGGTTTCGATAATCCAATTCAATATATATTTGACTTAAAAGAATTAGAACAAGGCAACTTAGTAGTTAGACATAAGGTGCCATATTCAGATCTAAAAGATTTATCAGAAGAAGAATTTAAAGAGTTAGTTTTAGATCAAAATGAACCTATGTGTTTTGGGCATACTTTAGAAGATCAAATACATGGACAAATAGAAGCAGGCTTTGTTATTTCAGGCTTCTATGAAGATAAGGCAATGAATGATTTATTGGATACTTATATTCCTACTTGGATAGCAACAAAGGCTGACAAACTATAGGCGTGGCAACAATATATAATGTAATAAAGATTAAAAAGTAAGAAGATACTTTAATATAGGGATACAAGCTCAAATTTAGATTTATTTAATAACTTAAAAATATTTTTATACAGAATTAAGTATTGAGTTTAGGTGCTTATGAGCTAGTATCACTATTTCGGGTATCCAAGTTTTGGAATGAGTAATTTTAAAAGTCAACTTGGAATCCTATATAAGAAAACAAAATAAATTTATTATTAAACCGAAATAGGATATTTAAAAAAGGAAGCCGATATGTATTAGCAAATCCTTTAGTCTGTAAATTAGTTTGTGTAAAGCTCAGAAATAATATTAGATTGATATACATTGGGGTGAAACCCCAGCAAATGGATTGATTTCTCTTGTTGAAACAAAGTGGTAGAATGAGCAATTAGGCTTTATAAAAGTTTAGACTTTAAAGTAACTAATGAGTTCATTGGAAAAACTGTTTTAATTATTAAGGGAAGTGGAGAAAAATATGGGACAAGCAAAATTTTACTATAAAAATAATAAGGCCCCAAAATCTAATATATATTAAATTAAAAATAAACTTATTAAATAGTTTATGGTGGGAAGAATGAAATCTATAAATGATATAACAAATTTTATATTTTTTGAAAATAACATTAAAAAAGCAGATATTATTTTTATACCTGGAGGATCCTATGCTGAACTAGGGGAAAAAGCAGCAGAACTTTGGAAAAATAATTATGCCCCACGCATTTTACCTTCTGGAAAGTATAGCCCTAAGTATGGATATTTTCCAAATCCATCATCAAAAACAGATGAATATAATAATGCATATAACACAGAATGGGATTTTTTTATGATGTTTTAATTAAAAATGGTGTTGATAAAAACGCAATCTTAAAAGAAAATAATGCTGAAAATACATATGAAAACGCGTTTAAATCTCGTATGGTTACAGATAAGTTAGGGTTGAATATAAGAAGAGCAATAATCTGTTGTAAAAATTTTCATGCAAGGCGTTGTCTTATGTATTATAAGTGGGCATATCCAGATTCAGAATTGATAATTTGTCCATGTGAGGTACAGGGAATAAATAAGAGTAATTGGTTTAAAACAGATAAAGGAATAGAGAGAGTTATGGGTGAGTTAACAAGATGTGGCTCACAATTTAAGGAGTATATCAAGGAATTTGCTGAATAAATTTGATGAAATTCTATTAATAATTGAATTAAAATTAATAGATAAGCTATGAAAAGATATTGTAAAAAGGAGAATAAGAACTATGGTGAATATATTATTAAGTCAATATAATTTTCATGAAAAATGGGCTAGAGAGACCATAGAAGAATATATACATTCTTATAATAAAGTTGTAGTTATTCCTTTTGCTTTTAGTAATGAGGCTATATGTAATTCTGTAGATTGGGAAAAAGCGTATAATAAGGAAAAAGGTAAGTATTATAAGCAAATAGTTGAGCCTTTTATAGATTTAGGTATTAGTGAAGAAAATATTACTTTTATCAATTATTTTGAAGATACTAAAGATAATATGAAAAGAGTAATAAAGAGTAGTGATGTGGTGTTTTTAACAGGTGGACTTCCAGATATGGCAGTTGAGCACGTTTTAGAGAAAGATATACTCAGTAGTATAAATGAAAGCAAAATAGTTATAGGTGTAAGTGCAGGTGCTTTGATGCAATTAAATAATTATTATATATCCCCAGATAAAGACTATCCTGAATTTATATATTTAAAAGGGTTAGGTTTAATAAAGGAAAATTTCTATATTGAGGTTCATTATGCAGAAACTGATATGGAAAATAACTGTATAAAAAAAGCATTAGAAGAAAAGACAACTACAGTTTATGCTATTAAAGATACTGGAGGTATAATTTTAGATAGTGATAAAATCAGATTAATTGGGGATGTAACTAAATTTAATAGAGATTAACCTGACACAAATAGATGGAAATTAAATAGACTTATGATTGATAAAAAGTATAAAAAAGGATATAGAAGAATTGTTATCATGAAGTTGTTGGAGAATTTAAGGTGTAAGTTAGGAAAAATTAAGTTTTTACAAGTGATGTACCTAAAAATATTGTTACAAAAAATTTTATAAAAATATAGGTTTTAAAGAAACAAGAGAGGTAATCGGGGATGAAGAGGTTATGGTAATATAATTATAATAGTAGTTTTAAAAAGCAATATAGAGGGGGAAATCATTATGACTAAAATATATTTTGTAAGACACGCAAAACCAGATTTTAAAATTTTGGATGATCTGACTAGACCATTGACCGATGAAGGTCTTAAAGATAGTGAAAGTTTATGTGAGCTTTTTAAGAATAAAGATATAAATAAAGTATATTCAAGTCCGTATAAAAGAGCTATAGATACAGTTTTACCTGTGGCACAAATGTTAAATTTAGAGATTAATATTGTAGAAGATTTTAGAGAAAGAAGAATTTGTAATAAATGGCTAGATGATTTTGATAGCTTTGCAAAAAATCAGTGGAAGGATTTTAATTATAAAATTGAAGATGGTGAGTGTTTATTAGAAGTACAACAAAGAAATATAAATGCTTTAAAGAGTATATTAAGAGAAAATAATAGTAATAACATAATTATAGGAACTCATGGTACAGCATTAAGCACTATTATAAACTATTATGATGTAACTTTTAAATATGAACATTTTGAAAGAATAAAAAATATAATGCCGTGGGTTGTTATGTTAGAGTTTGAAGGTGAAAATTTTGTTAAGTTTAAATATATAAATAATTAACGTAGTAAAGAAGCTATAAACTATTTATTTTTAATAGTTTATAGCTTCTATTATTTTTCATTTTTATATATATCTCTTGCTAACTTTTTTAGTTCATCCATATTTAAAATTGTTATTAAATTAGAATTTTTTATTATTAAGTTTTTTTCACAAAGATTTCTAATAACTCTATTTAAGTGCCTATAGCTAGAACCTAGAAGCTCGGATATATGGGTTAATTCATCTATTTCAACAGTATTGTTATTGTTAATAGGTAAGGATAAGATATAGCTTACAAATCTATTTTCTAATGGATATAACATATTTATTGAGCTAAAAATAGAATTGTTTCTCAGCTTTTTTTCTAAAGAGGATATTATAAATCTTAAGAAAACAGAATCATCATATGCAAGTTTTTTAACTTTATCAATAGGAATTGCTATAAGGTGACATGATTCAATTGTTTTTACAGAACAATCAGCAGCTGAATTATCCAAAAATTCAATATCCCCCATTACCGAAAGAGGGGTTATAAAGCATATAAGTAATGACTTGCCTGTGGAGAGAAGAGTATAAACTTTTGCTTTACCTTTAACTAAAAAATATATATATTTCATATCTTCATTTAGAGTGCAAATCATTTCATTTTTATCAAATGTATGAAGTTCGCAACATAAAGATAAACTTTCACTTAGGTATTTATTTAATGAGTATTTTTCTAAATAAGCATTTATTAATTTTCTGTTTTTAGATTTTTTCAACTAAAACACCCCTTTATATAATTCAAAAATTAAAAAAATTCTATTTAAATCTATTATATAGGACATTTGTCCTATATAATAGATTATTATTTTGATATTATATATCTAATTTGATTAAGTTATAGGGTTCCAAACTGACTTTAAAATTTATGAACTTATCAAATGAGAAAATTTAAGATTAATATTATACTAATAGTTTACAGATTATTTTAGTTAAAAGTTAAGAGTGAATAGTTAACAGTTGTGGCTATTACTATTCACTTTGCTCCTAGTAATTCTCAACGTATATTTTTATAAATTTGCAAAGCAAATTATATTAT
This sequence comes from Clostridium sp. CTA-19, assembly GCF_054767855.1. Lineage (NCBI taxonomy): Bacteria > Bacillati > Bacillota > Clostridia > Eubacteriales > Clostridiaceae > Clostridium > Clostridium sp. CTA-19. The sequence continues at coordinate 10,315 of NZ_BAAABH010000039.1, forward strand.
TAGATTAAAAGAAAGTGGTATTACTTTCCTTCTGAACTCTTAATTATTAATTATCTCTTTTTAATTGAAATACTTAATTATGCTTCTATTATCTTTAAACTTTATATGAGTTTAATGTGAGAAGATTTAAACTTCTAGGTTCTTAACTAACTATATTTGTACTTATTTTTCTCAACTGATAACAAAAATTTGATGAATAAGTTTAAATTGGAGCTTGTCTCTATATAGTATTGGGGTGATTAACAATGTATAATATTTTAGCACTTTTTATAGGAAGTTTAATTTCTGTTATGATTACGTTTAATAGTCAATTAGAAAGTAAAGTTGGATCAATGTATTCCCTTATAATAATTCATTTAGTTGGATTAATAGCAATAATTTTAATTATGATAATAAAAAGACAAAGAGTAAGCATTAAAAGAGATGTTCCTAAATATTTATTTCTAGGTGGTGCTGTAGGAGTAGCTTTAACTTTAAGTAATATTATAACAATAGGAGGAATCGGTGTTACATTAACTACATCGTTGGCTGTATTTGGACAGTTAGTATTTTCTTCATTTATAGACCATTATGGCTTGTTTGGAATGAAAAAGTATAAGTTTAATATTAAAAAATTAATGGGATTTACTATTATAATAGTAGGGTTAATAGTAATGACAATAGGATAGGAGGAAAAAACTTGTATATACTTGCAATAATAGGTGGAGTTTTAACAACCTTATCTATGGTAATTAATTCATCGTTAGGAAAAAGAATAGGAGTATTACAAAGTACTTTAATAAATTATATTGTAGGACTATTATGTTCTATGGTAGTGCTTCTAATTTTAGGAAGTAATGTTGAATTATCTATGGTGGAATTTGAAAATATACCTATGTTTGTATTTTGTGGTGGTATTATAGGTGTTGTTATAGTATATACTTCTAACATAATAATACCCAAAATACCTGTGGTTTATAGCATGCTATTGCTATTTATAGGTCAGATAGTAGCTGGTATTATAATTGATTTTTTAATAAATAAAGAAATAGAAATTAATAAAATATTAGGTGCCATGGTAGTTACAATAGGAATTTTATACAACTCCAAGGTAGACAATAAGATATGTAGTGATAATTAAAAAACATATATAAAAGACGATAAGTATTTACAAATACTTATCGTCTTTTAAGTCATTATATAGCTCTATAAGAACAAGATCGCCACCTTTTTTATAATCATAATCAGATGTTGAAGAGAATGATTTTACATAACTCCAACATATATTCCATAGTTTAACTACAAAAAGATATCTTTTAAATTTAAGATGTAATTCCTGTGAAAAGTTATTAAAATAAGACATTAAAAATATTTTTCTAGAATTATCGTCTAACAGCCAACAAAATGTTGCAATATCATAAAAAATATCCCACATGCCACTAAATTCAAAATCTATTAAAAATACTTCATCATTTTTATAAAGGATATTTGATGGGTTTAAGTCATTATGACATAAACCATAATTTATATGATTACACAAAATAGGTTCAATAGTGTCAAGTTTGCTAATTATAAATATAAATTCATTAGAAAATTTAAAATTGAGTTTTTTTAGTATAGATAGTTTTTTTCTTATTTCATTAAAGGGATTATATATATAATCACATTTTAGGTTATGCATACTTTTTAATTTATTAGATAAACTTAAAAGAAACTTTGGGTCTGTACAAGTAGATTCATCTATACGTGAATTTGAAATGAACTCGCTTATTATAGTGTAGCTACAAGTATCTTTATAGATTACTTTAGGACATATGTGGTTAAGGTCTAATAAAGTTAAAAGTTTATATTCATAAGAAAAGTTCTTATTTTTATCTTTAAAATTACATTTCAAAAAATAGCTTTTATCATCATAGCTTAACAGATAATTTAAATTATTTAACCCATCAATTCGGGTTAGTTTAACAGTATTTTTAGCGTTTTGTATCATTAAATCACCTACACAAAATTTAATAAACATATTATAACATATATAACTATTGTAAAAATAAGAAGAATATCAAATTTATATGTAAAATTATTGAATATTTATTATATAATTGTAACTAATACTTAAAAATACTTAACAAATAGACATTGACATAGATATATGTTCATAATATAATAATAATTGTTACAATTATAAAAATTATCATTATATTATAGGTGTTTTTCTTAATAGGGAATGAAGTGAGAATCTTCAACTGACCCAGTAACCGTGAAGCTGACGAAGTTTTATAAGCCACTGCAGTATAAACTGTGGGAAGGTAAAATGGAGGACGAAGCAAAGTCGGGAGACCTGCCTATTAATTGTACTATAGTTCTCTGTGGGTGGAATATTAGGGTACATGTTATGTTATTTTATTTAAAGAGTAAAATAATTTAGTGTATTACGGCATACCTACGGGTGTGTTTTTTTTATTTTAAATAATAAATATATAATAATTAATAAATATATGATTTGGAGGAAAAATTATGAATAAATCAAAAAAAATTCTATTGGTATTATTATCAGCAATGATGAGTTTAGTTTTATTGGTTGGATGTTCAAGCAAAACTACAACTATGAAAGACAGAGAAGGAAATGAATTCACAGCGCCAGAAAAATTAGAAAAAATAATTTCTACAGCGCCATCAAATACTGAAATTTTAGTGGGATTAGGGTTAGGTGATAAACTTGTAGCGGTTGATACATATTCATCTGATGTTGAAGGAATTAAAAAAGATATAACTAAAATAGATTTTAGAAACCCTGATGCAGAGGCAATTATAGCACTACAACCAGATATTGTAATAGCTTCAGGTCATAATAAAGAAGGAAATGAAGATCCATTTAAAGTTATAAAAGAATCAGGAATTCCAGTTGTATACTTACCAAGCAGTGATAGCGTAGATGGAGTATATGAAGACATCAATTTTTTAGCAGAACTTACTGGAACTAAAGAAGAAGGAAAAAAAATTGTTGACGACATGAAAAGTGAAATAGATAAAATAAAAAAAGTAGGAGAATCAATTACAGATAAGAAAAAAGTTTATTTTGAAATAGGATCAGCATCAGGATTATACAGTTTTGGAAATAATACATTCTTAAATGAAATGATTCAAATAGTAGGTGGAGAAAATATTTTTGTTAATGAAAATAGCTGGATTGCACCTAGTGAAGAAAATGTAATTTCAGCTAATCCAGATGTTATATTAACAAATGAAGAATATATTCCAAATGCAGTAGAAGGAATTTTAAAACGTCCAGGTTGGGAAAATGTTAATGCAGTTAAGAATAAACAAGTTTATTTAATAAATCAAAACGCATCATCACGTGGAAGCCAAAATATAGTAAAAGCTTTAAAAGAAATGGCTAAAGCTATATATCCAGACAAATATGAAAAATAAAAAATTATTACTAATATTGGCTGTTCCAATAGTATTTTTGGTAATCTGTATGGGAACTTCTATAGGAAGTTCCCATATTGGTATAAGTGATATTGTTTCAATAATTGGAAATAAATTATTTAATATACCACTACAACCAGGGATACAGCCTAAAGATGTATCAATAATTTGGGTTATTAGGCTTCCAAGAGTGATTTTAGCATTTTTAGTGGGTTCAGCATTGGCAGTAAGTGGTGCAGTAGTTCAATCAGTTTTAAAAAATCCATTAGCATCTCCTTATACTTTGGGGGTTTCATCAGGAGCTTCTTTAGGTGTAGGAATATACATAGTTTTACATATTTCAATACCGTTTATAGGCAATTTAGCATTACCGTTTATAGGATTTTTATCTGGTATAATAACAGTATTTTTAGTAATTGCCTTTGCAAGCAAGGTAGATAAAGGTTTATCAAATAGCACTATAATTTTAGCAGGTATAGTATTTTCATTATTTACAAATGCTCTTTTAACAACAATTTCATCATTTTTTAGTGAAGATATAAAAACAATAACGCTTTGGCAAATGGGTTCTTTTGCAATGAAAGGATGGTCATATGTTACAGCAGGCATTCCGTTTTTTATAATAGGAATGGCAATTGTTTTAAGATATTGTAGAGAAATGGATATTTTAAGTTTTGGAGAAGAACAGGCAAAATCAGTAGGTGTTGAAACTGAAAAAGTAAAAAAATTATTATTTGTAGCTACTGCAATATTAACAGGAACTGCAGTGGCGTTAAGTGGTGTAATTGGTTTTATTGATTTAATAACACCACATATGGTAAGAAAAATATTTGGATCTAATCACAAAATAGTAATTCCAATGTGTATAGTGATTGGTGGTTCATTAATGGTAATTACAGATTTAATTGCAAGAACAGTAGTATCACCATCAGAATTGCCAGTAGGTGCAATTACAGCACTTATAGGAGCGCCGTTTTTTGGATATTTATACTTTAATAAAAGAAATAGGTGATAATATGCTGAAAATAAAAAATTTATATTGTGGTTACAATGGTTTTGATATAGTTAAAGATATATCTATAGAAGTAAAAAGAGGGCAAAATTTATCGATAGTAGGGCCTAATGGATGTGGAAAAACTACTATGTTAAAGGCAATAGCAAATCTTATAGAGTATAAAGGTGAAATAAATATAGATGGAGAAGAATTAAAGACAATAAAACGAAAAGAACTTGCAAAAAAGATTGCTTTTATGACACAGACATCTGAAATTTATTTTCCTTATACAGTTTTTGAAACAGTAGCTTTAGGAAGATACGCACATTTTGATGGGATATTTTCTAAGCTTTCAAAAGATGATGAAGAATTAGTTTTAAGCTGTATAGAAAATGTAGGATTATTAGATTTAAAGGATAAAATGATAACAGAGCTATCTGGTGGCCAACTGCAAAGGGTATATTTAGCAAGAGCTTTTGCCCAGGATCCAGATATAATTTTACTTGATGAACCAACAAATCACTTAGATTTAAAATCTCAAATAGAAATATTAGGACATATAAATAAATGGACTAAAGAAAAGAATAAAACAGTAATAGGTGTGTTACATGATTTAAATTTAGTTCAGATGTTTAGCGAAGAAGTAATAATGATTAAAGAAGGACATATTATAGCTAAAGGTAGTTGCGGTGATGTGTTAGAAGAGGAAAGACTTAAAGAGGTTTATGGACTGAATATAAAAGAATTTATGGTTAAAGCTTTAGAAAAATGGAAGTAGGAGAGGCATTATGAAAAAGAAATTTATTATGTCATATAGTTGTGGAAAAGATAGTACATTAGCCCTTTATAAAATGGTTAATCAGGGCCATATTCCAAGTGGGTTATTAGTTACAGTTGATGAGAGTCTAAATAGAAGTTGGTTTCATGGAATTCCAGAACCAATGCTAGAAAAAGTTTCGGAATCAATGAATATTCCATTAATGTTAGTAAAGTGTAAAGGAAATCAGTATGAAGCAACTTTTGAAAATGCATTAAAGAAGGCAAAAGAACAAGGCGTAACTGCTTGTGTTTTTGGTGATATAGATATAGAACAACATAGACAGTGGTGTAGTGAAAGATGTGAAAAAGTTGGTATAGAAGCTATTTTTCCATTATGGCAAGGTAATAGGGAAGAAATAACCTATGAATTTATAGAAACTGGGTTTAAAGCAGTTTTGAAGAATGTTAAATTAGAATATTTAGATGAGGATTATTTAGGAAAAGTCTTAACTAAAGATTTGGTTGGGAAAATAAAAAGTACAGGCGCTGATTCTTGTGGAGAAAACGGAGAATACCACACTTTTGTTTTTGATGGACCACTTTTTAAATTCCCTATAGAATTTACTACAAACGGAAATATAACAAATAATGGATATGGTTATTTAGATATAAGATAACATGTTATTGACAAGTTCGGAATTATATTGAATTAAATAAAAAATTGCAGAATTCATTTTATAAGATAAAAGATTATAAAATGAACTCTGCAATTTTTTTATTATAATTTAGTTGTAAAGTATAAGCTTAAATTAATCCTCAGAACTTATTGCTGTAAGAACTTCCTTTAAATTATGTATAGATAATGCTAACTTGTCTATTTGATCTTCTGATAATGTAGAAAATTTACTTGTTAAAGTATCTAATACTTCATTATATTTTTCATCAAGATATTTTTCACCTTTTGGTGTTAATTCTATATTGATTATTCGTCTATCTTTATCATCAGGAAGTCTAACAACCATTTCTTTTTCAATAAGCTTATTTAGAAGTTTAGTCATATTAGGCATAGATATAAAAAGTCTTTTACTAGCCTCAGAAATAGGCTGCTTACCATAGAATTTTAAAGTAGCCATTACTTGAAAATGAGAATGATTAAGATTATCTTGAGAAAAGTTACAATTTCTTTTTACAAGTTTTTTTTGAAATAATGGTACTATAGTTAAAAAATCCTTAGCAATTAATTTTAGATTTTTATTATTATTCATTAAAAATTCCTCCCTTTAACATTATACCCTATTTTAATTAATTTTACATATTTATACAATCGAAAAAATATAAAAAATTTATTGACTTTCTTTTTTATGAGATATATACTTAGAAAATAATAGTTAAAAAATATAACTATTAAAAAACACAACTATTAAAAACTATAATTATTATATACCAAAATTAAAAAAAATCATAGATATAAATAATAATTATAAAATAATCAATACTATAAAGGTGGTGACAAATAATAAAATTTTATTAGTTATAATTAAGCTATTATTTGAAAATGAACTTATATTTATAATTAGTAAGTTTTAAATTACATATAAGAACGATTTAAAAGAAAGGGGAAGATTTATGTTTAAAATTGTAAAGTACTTAAAACCATTTTTTATGTCAATAGTCGCAGTTGTTTTATTATTGACACTTCAAGCAGTTTGTGATCTTTCGTTACCAGATTATACATCAAAGATTGTAAATGTAGGAATCCAACAAGGAGGAATTGAAAATGCTATTCCAAAATCAATTCGTGAAAGTCAATTAAATAATTTAACATTATTTATGGATGATGCAGATAAAAAAATAGTATTGGACAATTATGAATTGTTAAGTAAAGATAATCTTGATAAAAATGAATATGATAAATACATAAATAAATATCCAATTTTAAAAGATGAATCAGTATATGAATTAAAAGATATCAAAGATGAAGCTACAATAGATTCATTAAATACAATAATGTCAAAATCTATTATGAGCATTTCTGCACTAGAAATGGCTATTAAAAATGAGAGCATTCCTAATGTACCAAAAGATATGGATGTAGATACATTAATTAATAGTATACCTAAAGAACAATTTTCTAATTTAAAAACTCAAATGGATGAAAAAATTGCAGAGATAGATGAAAATATGTACACTCAAGCATCTATTTATTTTATAAAGGATGAATATAATAAAATAGGAATAGATACAGATAAAATGCAAACTAATTATGTATTTTCTTCTGGAGCTAAAATGCTTTCAATAGCATTATTAAGCATGGTAGCTACAGTTGCAGTAGGATTTATAGCAGCAAAAATTGCTGCAGGTATGGGCCGTAATCTGCGTGGACAAGTATTTGAAAAAGTGGTAGGTTTTTCAAATGCAGAATTCGATAAATTTTCCACAGCATCACTTATAACCCGTAGTACTAATGATATACAACAGATACAAACAGTTACAGTAATGCTTATAAGAATGGTATTTTATGCACCTATACTTGCAATTGGTGGAATTATAAAGGTTTTAAACACTGATACATCTATGGCTTGGATTATTGGAGTTGCAGTATTAGCTATTATATCAGTAGTGCTTGTATTATTTGGTTTAGCAGTACCTAGATTTAAAAAGGTTCAAAAACTTGTTGATAAATTAAATCTTGTAACTCGTGAAATGCTTACAGGAATGTTAGTTATTCGTGCGTTCAGTAATCAAAAGACAGAAGAAAAAAGATTTGATGAAACAAATACAGAGTTAAGAAGAACAAATACTTTTGTAAATCGTATAATGACTATGATGATGCCACTTATGATGCTTATAATGAATCTTATAACCATACTTATAGTTTGGGTTGCAGCAAATAAAATTAATGCAGCTGAAATACAAGTTGGAGACATGATGGCATTTATACAATACACAATGCAAATAATAATGGCATTCTTAATGATTTCAATGTTATCAGTAATACTTCCTCGTGCATCTGTATCAGCACAACGTATAGATGAAGTATTAACTACAGAGTTTTCAATAAAAGATCCTAATGTAAGTAAGGAAACTAAAAATAAAGGAAACATAGAATTTAAAAATGTATCATTTAAATATCCAAATGCTGAAGATAATGTTTTAAGCAACATAAATTTTGTTGCAGAACCAGGTAAAACTACTGCTATCATAGGAAGTACAGGAAGTGGTAAGTCAACACTTATAAATTTAATTCCTCGTTTCTATGATATAACAGGTGGACAGATTTTACTTGATGGTGTAGATATAAGAGACATTAAACAAGGAGATCTTAGAAAAAAAATAGGGTATGTTCCTCAAAAAGGAATATTATTTTCTGGAACTATTGAAAGTAACATAAAGTATGGAGCTGAAAATGCAACAAAAGAAGAAGTAGAAAAGGCTTGTAAAATCGCACAGGCTATGGAATTTATAAGTAAAAAAGAAGAAGGTTTTGAATCTCATATAGCACAAGGTGGAAGTAACGTTTCTGGTGGACAAAAACAAAGGCTATCAATAGCACGTGCCATTGCTAAAAAACCTCAAGTATATATATTTGATGATAGTTTTTCAGCATTAGATTTAAAAACAGATGCTATACTTCGTAAAGAATTAAAATCTGAAACAAAAGAAAGTGCAGTTATTATAGTTGCTCAAAGAATAAGTACAATTATTAATGCTGAACAAATAATAGTTTTAGATGAAGGAAAAATGGTAGGAATAGGTACACATGATGAATTGTTAGAAAACTGTGAGGTTTACAAACAAATAGCTGCATCCCAACTTACAAAGGAGGAATTAACTCATGAGTAATGGAAAGCAAAATAAAGGCAAGGCATCCATGGGCGGTGGTCCTATGGGAGGCATGGCTGCTGGTGGAGAAAAAGCCAAAGATTTTAAAGGAACAATGAAAAAGCTGCTTAGTTATTTAAAACCTTTTAGATTAGCTATGGTAGTTGTAGTAATTTTTGCAATAGGAAGTTCTGCATTTTCAATAATTGGGCCTAAAGTTTTAGGTACAGCAACTACAGAAATATTTGAAGGTTTAGTAAGAAAAATTAGTAGCAACGGTGTAAATGGTATAGATTTTGATAAAATTCAAAGAATACTATTAATTTTAGTAGGGTTATATATTATAAGTGCGTTGTTCTCATTTATACAAACATTTATTACATCAGATATATCTCAAAAGGTTTCTTATAATTTAAGAAAAAAAATATCAGAGAAAATAAATAAAATGCCACTTAAATATTATGATAAAAATACTAATGGTGAAGTATTATCTAGAGTTACAAATGATGTTGATGCAATAAGTCAAAACTTAAATCAAATTCTGTCACAAATGATAACAGCAGTTACCACAATGATAGGTGTATTGATAATGATGCTTTCTATAAGCGTTAAAATGACTATTGCGAGTTTAGTAATAATACCATTATCTATGGGCTTTATAGGGCTAATAGTTAAAAAATCACAGAAATATTTTAAATCACAACAAAGATATTTAGGAAACACTAATGGACAGGTAGAAGAAATATACAGCGGACACAACATAGTTAAAGCTTTTAATGGTGAAAAAAAGGCAATAGATGAATTTAACGGTTTAAACGAAAAATTATATAATTCGGCTTGGAAGTCTCAATTTTTATCTGGTATTATGATGCCGGTAATGACTTTTATAGGTAATTTAGGTTATGTTATGGTTACTATACTTGGAGGTTATCTAACTATAAAGAAAACTATTCAAGTTGGAGATATTTTATCATTTACACAATATGTAAGATCATTTATGCAACCTATAGCTCAAACAGCACAAATCGCAAATGTAATGCAATCAACTGCAGCTGCAGCTGAGAGAGTTTTTGAGTTTTTAGAGGAAGAAGAAGAGACAGAAGATGTAAAGGTATCTTGTAATACTGAAGATATAGAAGGAGCTGTTTCATTTAGAAATGTTAACTTTGGATATAGTGAAGACAAAACTATAATTAATAATTTTTCTGTTGATATAAAACCAGGTCAAAAGGTTGCTATAGTAGGACCAACTGGTGCAGGAAAAACTACAATAGTTAAACTTCTTATGCGTTTTTATGATATTAATAGTGGTAATATCTTAATAGATGGTCATGATGTAAAAGAATTTAAGCGTAATGATTTACGTAAAATATTCGGTATGGTACTTCAAGACACTTGGTTATTTAGTGGATCATTAATGGAAAATATACGTTATGGTAATTTAGATGCTAGTGATGATAAAGTTATAGAAGCAGCTAAACTAGCACATGCAAATCACTTTATAAAAACATTACCTGACGGATATGATATGGTTATAAATGAGGAAGCTAATAATATTTCTCAAGGTCAAAAGCAATTATTGACAATTGCAAGAGCAATAATTGCAGACCCTAAAATATTAATACTAGACGAGGCCACAAGTTCAGTAGATACTCGTACAGAGGTATTAATTCAAAAGGCTATGGAAAACCTTATGGAAGGAAGAACTAGCTTTATAATCGCACATAGATTATCAACAATACGTGATGCAGATTTAATTCTTGTAATGAAAGATGGAGATATAGTAGAACAAGGAAATCATGAGGAATTATTAAAAGCAAACGGATTCTATGCAGGATTATATAATAGTCAGTTTGAAGAAGTAGAAGCTTCATAATGATTTAAAAGTAAAATTAAAAGCTATGAATTAAATTGTAAAATTTAATTCATAGCTTTATTTTTATGTTTATATAAAATAAAACAGTATGTTATAATTATTTGTTAGATAAAAAGAAATTTAATATAGGATTTTGATATGAAATTTGAATTTAAAGTGATTTAGACCATATATCACTTTGGGGATATCCATGATTTAAAGGTAGAAATTTGAAAATTTAACTTGGAACTCTATATTATAAAAAGTTTTTAAGGGGATGAAATATTCATGATTTATTTAATTTATTTTGTTGTAGCTATATTGGTAGTTTTGTTATCTATTAAAGCAGCATATTATGTAGATTTAATAGACAAAACTACTAATCTTTCTGGTGCATTTATAGGCGGAGTATTATTATCTGCAGTTACTTCTTTGCCAGAATTATTAACAAGTATATCAGCTACAATGTTTTTTGATAACTCTGGACTTGCGTTAGGAAATATACTTGGAAGTAATATATTTAATCTTACAACTCTCTCAATACTAATACTGTTTTCATTCAGCACTTTTAAAAAATCAAAGGTATCTATTAGTCATAAACATACTGCAGTATATACTCTAATTATTTACATAATAATTATTTTAAATATGTATAAGATATTAAATTTGAACATTTTAACTGTAAGTTGTACTTCAATATTTATATTAATTATATATGTATTAGGTGTAAAATCTATGATTAATGATAATAGTGAAAAAGATATGGCTTTTGAAGAAATAGCTAATGATACTGTTACTGAAGAAGAATGTAGTTTAACATTAAAACAAATAATAATAAGATTTATATTTACAAGTATAGGGCTTGTTATAGCTAGTATATCAATAACATATGTAACAGATATAATATCAGTAAGACTTAATATGTCAGTTAGTTTAGTAGGTGCATTATTACTAGGAATTGCTACATCTCTACCAGAGGTAAGTTCAAGTATATCATTAGTTAGAATGGGTAATTTCAATGTAACCGTTGGTAATATAGTTGGAAGTAACTTGTTTAATTTCTTAATATTATTTGTAGTAGACGTTTTATATATAAAAGGTTCTATTTATAACTTTGGTGATAAGCAAAGTAAAAATTTACTGTTTTTTGGAATGATAAGTACCATATTAATGATTGTTATACTTAAAAGTAAAAAAGAAAAAACAAATAAATATATTATAATTGGAAGTGCTTTAGGTGTTATTATAAGCTATATAATGTTTTTATCAATATAGGGAAACAAGCGACCATTTAAATTTATTCGTCAAATTTTTGTTATCAGTTGAGAAAAATAAGTGCAAATATAGTTAGTTAAGAATTATGAATTATGAATTATGAATTTAGGATGAAGGTGACAACCACTTTCTGAAAATGATTTTAAAAAATCTATCAATATAATTTACTTTACAAATTTATAAAAAGATACGTTGAGAATTACTAGGAACGAAGTGAATAGTAATAACCACAACTGTTCACTATTAACTCTTAACTTTTAACTAAAATAATTTGTAAAATTTTAAAAAAAATATTTTATTGAAATAAATTGGGTTAAATCTATGCAGATACTTGTAACCATATAGAATAAGGGTCTCTAATAAATTTTTATTTATTAGAGATTTTTGTTTTTTATAAGATTAAAAAAATTAAATACATAAATTTGGAAGGGGTTTAATTTTGTATATTGAATTATGAAAGTAAGCTTAGATGAATATATACATATAGAAAAATTATAAGTTTTATATTAATTAGAATTTTTCAGATTGTTTTTCATAAAATGTAATAATATTCTTTTAGAAAGGATTAGTGTGATGAAAAAAAAGTTAATTAAGACATTAACTCCAATTTTAATATTGTCAATTATATTTTCAGTATACTTAATTAAAAAGAATTCAGAAGTTAATAAAAAAGAGAATTTCAACAAATTTGTAGAAGGTATTAATTTATCTAGGGATGAATTATTTAAAAATGCATCTTCTATAAAGGATGAGTATACAAATTGGCATTTAGGTGATGAATATGAATTTACCCCTGAAGAAACTAAAGAATTTGTAGAGTATCAAAAATTTTTTTATGATAAAAGTTTAATTCTAAATCCTAATATAATTTATAATGAAAAAAAAATAATAACTTATGATGAAGCTAAAGAAGATGTAGATAGTTTATTTAAGTTTTTTAGATATGGTTATGGGGCTTATGGATACTTTGGTGGTGATATTGTATTTAATGAAGCTAAAAAAAATATAATGGATGTGTTAAATGGACAGCAATCAATTAAAGCTGATGATTTTTCAAATTTATTATTAAATAATTTGAATTTTATAAAAGATGGTCATTTTGCATTAGCTAGTAAAAATCCGTTTTTTAATAAACTTAAAGTATATTATATATATGACAAAGATGAATTTTTTAAAGACGGTAATGGATATTATAAACTTGTAGATAAAAAACATCATTATATAAAAGAGATAAATAAAGATAACAATATAAATAAATATATGAAGTATACAATTAACAATGATGGAAAATTGGTATATAGCATAGCTATTTTACAAGAAGAAGTTTCATCAACTATTAATGCAGATGTTGTTTATTTAAATAATAAAGAAGATTTTAGTGAAAGTATAGTTTTAAATATGTTACCCTTTGATTTTCAAAAAGAGAATATTCCTTTTGAATATTCAATAAAAGACAATGTTCCTATTGCTAAATTAGGAGCTATGCATGCATCTAGTGAAGAAGATGACAGCCAATTTGATTTTCCAGGTACAGGTTTTGAAATGAAAAATTATCCAGTGTCAATATTAGATCTTCGTGGAAATAAAGGTGGATTTGTAACTGCTGGTACTAGTTGGATTAAAAGTTATTCTGATGGATACACAACTAACAGAGGGGCGCACGCAACTATATCTAATAATATGATAAGAGAATTTAATAAATATAATGGTTCAAATTATTCTGGAGGTTCAAATTCATTAAAGCCTACATCATTATCTAGAATACCAAATGATAAATTAGTATTTGTGTTAATTGATAAAGCCATTTTCTCAGCAGGAGAACATTTTATTGAATGTCTTATGAACATGGATAATGTAATATTAGTTGGAACAAATACATGTGGTGGTACTTTAAGTGGTGGCACATACTATTATAGGTTAAAAAACTCAATGATAACAACTCAAATAGGAAATTACTTATACATTTCACCATGTGATGACGATTTTGAATTTAATGGATTTCATCCAGATATATTAGTAGATTCTAATGAGGCATTAGAAAAGGTTCAAAAGTTAATAAAATATTATAATCTTAAATAAGGAATAGAAACAGTTAATATACTTTATTTATTAATTTTGGTGATATTATATTGTAATAATTTTATTATAAAAGCTTAAATTAATAGTGTGTTCATCATGTTATCAATAGATAGTTTGAATTATTTTATCCCTAAGACATAATTAATATACCACAACAAGTGCCAAAGTTAGCAGTAGCTAACAATATATCAAAAAGCGGTAGTGTTAGTTTTAGCAATAAAGTTTATAATGAAGCAGAAACATTAATTAGTAAAGGTATTAGTACTGAAGCTACTACAAGTAGCAAGTTTATTAATAATGCTAGCAAAGCTGATTTTGGAGTTTGCTTTATAGCTGGAACTAAAATAGCAGCAGAAGATGGAAATAAGTCTATAGAAAAAATAAAGATAGGTGATAAGGTACTTTCTCAAAACATATATACAGGAGAACAAGAATATAAGGAAGTAACAAATCTTTATGTAAAAGAAGTAGATACTCTAATTCATCTAGATATAGATGGTACCCAAATTAGTACTACAATAGACCATCCATTCTGGATAGTAGGAAAAGGCTGGACAGGAGCAGGAGAGTTAAAAGAAGGAGATAAAGTTCTTTTATCTTCTGGTAAAACTTTAAAAGTAACTAATAGTTATAAAGAAAAGTTAAGTAAGCCAGTAAAGGTATATAACTTTGAAGTTTCTAATTGGCATACTTACTTTGTTTCAGATGCTGAAGTACTTGTTCATAATACTTGTAGCATGGGAAGTGCTAAGGGGKCTGGTAGCCCTATAACAAAATCAGAATATAGTAGTCTTAGAAAGAAGACACCAAATAATGAGATTAGGAAGATGGTAAATCCAAAAGGACCAAAGGTAGATCCTGTTTATGGATATGAGACAAATGTTCTTGAAGCAGACCATATTGTACCTATGAAAGAAATTGTTAATATGCCAGGTTTTTCTCAATTATCAGAAAGCCAAAAAATAGAAATACTAAATTTAAAAGATAATTTCATAGGTTTAGGTAAGTCAACTAATACATCAAAAGGTGCAAAGAGCTGGGCTGACTGGGTAGGACATTCAAAATTAGGATAAGTTCCAAGTGATGTAAGAAGTAATATGTTGAAACTAGAAAGTTCAGCTAGAATTGCATTGCAAAAAGCGATTRAAGAGAGGTTAAAGTAATGATGAACATAAAAAAAAATATTGGTGGTAAGCTATTTAAAGTAACTTCTGAAGAGTACTTAAGTAAACAAGCAGACGCAATAATTGAGGTAATAGGTAATATTGAATTAAACAAACTAAAGGATAATTTTAAAGTACAAGTAGGATGGAGTATCTTTAAAGTAGTAGAAGATAGCGAGGGATTCAATATAATTGCACCGGATTACAACAGAAATCCATTTACTGAAAGTACTGATGATCTAACCATATCATTGTGGGTACAATTAGAGCAAAGTATTCTTTTAAATAAATTAAATTTAGATGGAGAAATGATTTCATTCCAAGACAAAGTAGTATGTTCCAAAGGAGTGCTAAAACTAGATAAAATTTACTTAGAAAGAAGTAAGGAACATGAGAAATATGACTCAGGATGGTATATTGGTCCAGTTGATGAAACAATTGCTACTGATGAGTTAGAAGCGTATTATGCATATCAATTATTAAAGATTAGACCATCAATAATTAAAACTCTAGCATTGCCAAGTGGTTATATGGCTATTTTGGAGAAAGATGAGTTAAAG
>NZ_BAAABH010000040.1:0-24478 GCF_054767855.1 Clostridium sp. CTA-19
GGTGCACCAGACAGGTGCACCAGACAAGGACGTCGCTTCTCCGGGTAGTCATAAAAATCAGATAAAAATCTATTTAGAGTTTCTTTGAAATTTTCACAGACTAGCATTTTAAATTTTTCATTATTACTTTTTAACACTATAAATTTAGAATTTTTAGGCTTAACTTTACGTCTATGGGGTTCCAAGTTGACTTTTAAAATTATCCATTCCAAAACTTGGATACCCCAAATAGTGAGACATGCTCTGAATCACTTGGAACTCAACACTATATTTTGTATGAAAATATTTTAAAGTTATTGAATAAATTTAAATTTGAGCTTGTTTCCCTATATAAATCTATCGACAACAAATTAGTTATAGACTAAAAATATAATTATTAAAAATTCTATATTTTTAGCCTATAACCTAAGTAAACTAATATATTATTTTAAAATTGAATTATTTTTGTACATCTTTTTTTCAACTAAATAAAAGAATAAAGTTATAGCTAAAAGATCTGCACATCCTCCAGGACTAACTCTATTTTTCAAAAATTCTTCTTCTAGTTCTTTTATTTTTTCTTTTCCTTCTTTTGTTTTCATTCCACCTAATTTTATAATTTCTTCTGCCTTTTCATGTGAAATCCCTAACATTTCTATAGAATGTCTATGTATTATATTACAGTCATCTAAATATATCATTATAGCAATAAGTACATGTACTAGTCTATCATTTAAAGTTAAATCTTTTTCTTTTTTTAAAATATCTAATGCATAATCAAAAACTAATGGTAGACCTTTTTCCACTTGCCCTCTTATACCTTCTATTCCATAATCCACATACAATTGTTCTCCATATGTAAGTTTTTTATTTTTATCTATATTCTTAAGTTCTCTTTCTACTATGCCTTCTGTCATATCTTTAATTATATTTTTTATATCAGAAAAGGAAATATTATCATGTAATGCCTTTGCTGTAGCACTTATAGATACACCTAATAAAAATATCATACCTTTATGAGTATTGATTCCATCAGTACTTTCAAACATTGCTCTTTCAGCATCTATTCCTACTTTTCTTATTGCTTTAAAAATTTCTTTTGGACTTTTTTCGCTAAATCCTTCATTAGCAAATAAAATCATATATTTATGTAATGCAGAACAACTTTGTATAAATGTGTAATAATCCATATCATTGTGAGAACCTGTTGAAATTGGTGAAACTAATCCTGGTGATGGATAACAACTAGCTTCACTTAACATAGCTTCATTTGCTAACGCGCCTAACTTAAAGGATATTTCTTTTATGTCATAATTCTTATTCATTTTACTTCTCCATATATCTTTTCACTGCTTTTATTATAAACTCTTCTACTTCTTCTACTGTGTGATTCTTACTTCTAATGCATTCATGTGCATAGTTTCCACATAAATAACATGTTCTTTTATCAAAACCTAAACTTTGTCTACTAATAGATGAAATACTACCTTCATATACATCCAAATCTAAAAATCTACCTAATAAATGGGTATTTTCTATTTCAATGGTTCTTCTTTTTGCTGTATTTCCATCTAATTTTAATATTAATACTATGTAAGGACCTTCAGCTGAACTTTTTTCTATAATATGTTCTATCCTATCATTAAAAACCTTTATAAGTTCCTCTCGCCCTTTTTCTATAATATAATCACTTATGTAATTTTCTTTATTATTCCCTGGATAATTAACTCTTGCTACTACAATAGTATTTTTATAATTTTCTATAAGAGCTTCAATAAGATTAACTCTTTCTTCTCTTGCATCTAAAATCGCATTAGCTTTTAAAATTTCTTCTTTATTCATATTATTTGGAGAATTTAACTTTAAATCTCTTCTCCATTTCTCAACTCCTCCCTAACTTTTCAAAGATATAACTCCTTATCCAAATCATATATTTAATTTTAAACATCAATATATCATGTTTCTTTACAATTATACAATAATAATTCCTATGATAAACTAATAATAATTTGAAATATTTTAAAATATAATAAAACAAGAAAGAAATTTATTAAACCTCTCTCTCGCTAAACCTATACATGATTCAAATCTAGAGTTTTATTCTATTACTTCTATAGTGTCTCCAGCTTTTACTTTTCCACCTTTTATTACTTTAGTGAAAATACCTTCTTTAGGCATTATACATTTTCCCACTGCTTGTTTAATAGCACATCCACTATGACACTCTTTTCCTATTTGAGTAACTTCTTGAATAGTTTCTCCAATTTTAAGCAAAGTTCCTACTGGAAGTGTATAAAGTACCATTCCCTCTGTTGTTATGTTTTCTGCAAACTTTCCTGGGATTAATCCTTCCACTCCTAAATTAGTCATTTTATCTATACTTTCTTGAGCTAATAAACTTACTTGTCTATGCCACTTTCCACCATGAGCATCCTCTTTCAGCCCAAAATCTTCTTCAAAAACTCCAACCTCTATAGGCTGCTTTATTATACCTTTTTTATCACTTATATTTATTGATATTACCTTTCCAGTAACATTATTTTTCATAATATTCCTCCTAAATATCTTTATATGTATATATTATTTTCTTTCGTAATTTCCACTCTTACCACCAGTTTTTTTTATAAGTTTTATCTCACCTATAATCATGTCTTTATCTACTGCTTTACACATATCGTATATAGTAAGTGCTGTAACAGATACTGCTGTTAGTGCTTCCATTTCAACTCCTGTTTTTCCATAAGTAGATACTGTAGCTTCTATTTCTATCTCTGTATCTAATACATTAAATTTTATATCTGCACCAGTTAAAAATATATTATGACACATAGGGATTAAATCTGATGTTTTTTTAGCGCCCATTATTCCACCTATTTGAGCAACAGATAAAACATCACCTTTTTTTATTAATCCATTTTTTATTATGTTTATTGTTTCTTTATTCATTTTTATAGAGCCCACAGCTGTAGCTATTCTTTTTGTGTCATCTTTTCCACCTACATTTACCATATGAGCTCTTCCATTTTCATTAAAATGCGTAAATTCCATTTTTATCCTCCTATAGCTACCATATTTCTATTTATGTACTCACCATCTTCTAAGTTATGTCTTTGTGGTTTTTTATTTATAGCATTAATAATTATTTGTTTTACATCTTCACCATTTCTTAAAGGGTTCTTTAAATCAATTTCCTCATCAGAATGAAGACAAAGTTTTAATTTACCATCACAGGTAAGTCTAATTCTATTACAATCTTTACAAAAACTACATGATATAGAACTTATAAGACCTACTTTACCTTTAGCATTAGGTAATTTGTAGTATTTCGCTGGTGATGATATATCTTCACTTTTATCTTCCTCTAACCCCTTAACTTTGCTTAATATTGTTTCATTAGATATAAATTTACCTAAAGACCAATTTTTGCACTGACCTATTGGCATAAGTTCAATAAATCTAACATGTACATCTTCATCAATAGTTAAATTTACAAAATCTTTAATTTCATCATCATTAAAGCCTTTCACTAAGACCACATTGAATTTTATAGGAGAAATCCCCATTTGTTTTGCTTTCTCTATACCATTTAAAACTTTTTGTAGCTCTCCACCTCTTGTTATATATTTATATCTATCCTCATTAAAAGTATCTAAACTTATATTTAATCTATTTACCCCAAAAGCTTTTAACTCTTCTATGTAATCTTCTAATAATGTTCCATTTGTTGTTATAGAAAAATCTTTTATCTTTTCAATACTTCCTATATTTTTTATCAACTTTAGAACATTTTTTCTTACTAAAGGTTCCCCTCCAGTTATTCTTACTTTTGTTACCCCTAATTCAACAAATATCTTTGTTATTTCTTCTATTTCTTCTAGTGTTAATATTTCTTTATTATCTATTTTATTTATTCCTTGCTCCGGTATACAATACTTACATCTTAAATTACATAAATCCGTTACAGATATTCTTAAATAATTTATATTACGACCAAATGAATCAATCATCAAACTCTCCCTTCCTGAGTTTTTTTAAATTCTCAGTATAAGTTTCTAATTCTTTTTGTGTATTTAAGTTTATAAACATATTTAAACTATCATTATAATATTTTGCATCTTTTTCATCTATATAAACTGCATTAACATTATCAATAAGATAAGATATTGCTAACTTTTTTTCTAAAACTTGTTTTTCTATAACATCTATAACTTTTTTAGAATAAAATCCATTAAAAGGCTCGATTTTTCCATTCTTACTTTTAGTTATACATGCATCTAATTCTAACTTTTCTATTTTACTTTTCATAAATTTTATATAATCTAAATTTATGTTAGGCATATCACAGGCAATAAAATATGTATATTTGCTACTACTATTTTTAAGCCCTACATGTATACCACCTAAAGGCCCACAATTTTTTATTTCATCACTAATAATTTTATAATCTTTTTCAACATATTGTTCTGCCTTATTAGTAACAACTATAATTTCTTCAAATTCATTTTTTAACTTTTTAACTAATGAATCTATTAATCTATTATTATTTATTTCTAAAAACTGTTTGTCAAACCCCATTCTAGAGCTTTTTCCACCAGCCAGTATTATAGCTGTATTTGCTATATTTATATAATTATTATCTTTATTTTTTAATTTTGAATTCATATATTTCACCGTTTAACAATTATCTAGCACATTCACTTGCCTTGCCAGTAAGAATTTCTAATCCATGATGTAATGATTTTATTATATACTCTAATGATTCTCTAACTGCTTTAGGGCTTCCTGGAAGATTTATAATTAAAGTTTTATGTCTTATTCCACTAACTGCTCTAGATAACATTGCTCTTTTAGTAATAGTCATGCTATATGCTCTAATAGCCTCTGATATTCCAGGTACAAGCTTGTCTACAACCTCTAATGTCGCTTCTGGTGTAACATCTCTTTCACTAAATCCTGTACCACCGGTTGTAAGTATTAAATCCACATTAAGGTTATCACTACATTCTATAATTTCATTTGAAATCATATTTTTATCATCTGGAAGTACTATGTATTTTTCTACAGTGTATCCTACACTTTCTACTATCTCTTTTATAACTTTTCCACTATCATCAATTCTTTTATTTTCATATCCTTTATCACTACATGTTATAATGGCAACTTTAAACATATTTCTCCTCCTTGTAAATTAGACTTAAATACGAGCTTGTTTCCATATAAATTATTCTTACGAAAATTTAACACTAAAATTTATGACACTGCTAATTTTAATAATTAAAAATAGCAGTGTACATCTTTTTCAATATGTTTTCTTATTTAACTACATTCATAAGTTCAAGAGCAACTTGACTTCTTTTAGCTTCAACAGATTTTTCTATTTCTTTTGCTTCTATAATTCTTAATGCTTTTGTTGGGCATATTTCAACACAAGCAGGACCGCCTTCTCTTCCTATGCAAAGGTCACACTTGTTAGCTATCATTTTCTCTTTAAATTCTACATTCTTATCGTCACCAACTTTTAATCCATTTTGTAAGACTTTTTCCCCTTTATCATATTCTTCAACTATATCTATAGCTCCAAATGGACATGCTATAACGCAAGTCTTACAACCTATACAAGTACTTTTATCTATAAATATAACACCATCTTTATTTGTTATTGATCCATTAGGACATACATTTGCACATGGTGCATCTTCACAGTGTCTGCATTGAATTGGTGCACTTACATTTGCAGTTTTTATAACAGTTAAACGAGGGTTAAAATCTACATCATTGCTTTCTTGAGTAAATATGTTATCTTGTGAATGTGCAACTACGCAAGCAACCTCACAAGTTCTACATCCTATACATTTATTAGGATCTGCTACTACAAAAGTATTCATTATTTCTTCTCCCTTCTCATACCATATTTAGTGTGTAAAAGTTCATGTGATTTATGGCCTAACGGCTTTTCTAAAAATTCATCATATATCTTTTTAATATCAGGATTCTCATGAGATTTTCTTATTTTCAATGCTGAATCATGATTATATAGTGATTCTTTTCTCTTTTTATATGCAACTTGTCTATATTCTTCTAAAAGTAGTTTAGGTTGTCCACCGCCACTTACGCATCCATCTGGACAAGTCATTACTTCTACAAAATGATAATCACATTTTCCTAGCTTAACATCTTCCATAACTTTAGAAACATGTTTAAGACCTGAAACTACAGCTACTTTTAATTCTAATCCATCAACATCAACTGTAGCTGTTCTTATTCCTTCTGATCCTCTTATAAAATTAAGCTCTAGCTTTGGAATGCTTTTTTTGCTTATAAGTTCATAGCCAGTTCTTATAGCAGCTTCCATAACCCCACCAGTAGCTCCAAATATGTTTCCAGCTCCACTATAAGTTCCTAATGGAGTATCAAATGTATCTTCTTCTAAATTAGCAAAATCAATACCACTCTCTTTTATTAAATGAGCTAATTCTCTAGTAGTTATAACGCAATCTACATCTCTATATCCACTACTGTTCATTTCTTCTCTATCGCATTCGAACTGCTTACATGTACAAGGCATTACAGCTACACTATATATTTTACTTGGTTCTACTTTATCAATTTTTGCACCATACGTTTTAAATAAAACTCCTGCCATTTGTTGTGGAGATTTACAACTTGATAAATGATTTAAAAGTTCTGGATATGTATCTTCTGCAAATTTTACCCATGCTGGACAACAAGATGTGAACATCGGAAGATTCTTTCCTGTTGTAACTCTTTCTATTAGCTCACTACCTTCCTCCATTATAGTTAAATCTGCAGCAAAATTAGTATCATATACTCTATCAAAATTTAATACTTTAAGTGCCTTAGCTAATTTACCTGGAGTTAATGCTCCAAACTCCATTCCAAATTCTTCTGCTAATGCTACTCTAACTGCTGGAGCACATTGAACAATTTTATAAAGATTTTTATCTTTTAATTTTTCTTTTACCTCAATAACTTGTCCTAAGCTATATGCTGCAAAAATAGGTTCAGTAACTGTATCAAGCATTTTTCTTTCTTTTAGCTTTTCTTCTTTACTTGCTATTTCTTCTTGAAACTCAGAGGCATATACACTACAAGTCTGTATACATTGTCCACATAAAACACATTTATCTCTGTTTATGCTTTGTGGTTCTCCAGAAATTCCTTCTATAGCATTTACAGGACATATTTCAGCGCAACGTCTACATCCTGTACAAAGCTCTTTATCTATGTTAATTAAGCTTATATTCATCAATCGATCCTCCACTCTTATAAATAAGAATAATTATATGAATTGGTTTTACATATAAATAAATTTTATTTTTGATTATTTATAATTTTTGATAGGCTTTCCACTGCCTTTAAGTTACGAGCTTTTTTTGTTTCTTTTGGAGTTATAAGTGTTAGCGCATCTTTAGGACAAGCTTTCACACAGGCTGCCTCTCCATTTTCTTTACATAAATCACACTTATAAGCTATAATTTTACTTTTGCTTTCTAATTCATTTTCTATATATTGTTTTAAGTTACTTTGTAAAACTTCTTCACCATTTTTATATTCTGGCATTAATTCTATAGCACCAAATGGACATGCTAAAACACAGCTTTTACAACCTATGCAAGCTTTTTCATCTATAATTATTATTCCATCTTCTTGCTTTATAGCTGATGTTGGACAACTATTTGCACATGGTGCATCTTCACAATGCCTACATTGAATTGGCATTGTTATCTTTCCTACTTTTATACTATGTAGTCTTGGTGTAACTGGAGTTTTAATTGTTCCAACAACACCACTAACATTATTTTTTTTGCTATGTGCTACAAAACATGCTACTTCACAAACCTTGCATCCTATGCATTTATTTGGATTAGCTACAACAAAAGAATTAAGTGCAGTTTTCATAAATTTTATCACCTTTCAAGTATAATTATTTCTATTTCACTATTAAATTACTTTCTATTACCCTTTGACCATTAGAATATATATTCATTTTATTTTTTCTAACAAAACCAACTAAAGTTATATTAAGTTTATTTGCAAGGCTTACTGATAATGTAGTTGGTGCTGATTTTGATATGATAATTGGAATTTCCATCCTAGCTGCTTTTAATATCATTTCCAATGAAACCCTACCACTAAGTATCATTATCTTATCCTTTAATGATATTTCATTTTTTAGTGCATAACCTATAGTCTTATCCATAGCATTATGTCTAGCTACATCCTCACATATAACTAATATTTTTTCTCTGTCACTTAGAGCTATACTATGTACTCCACCAGTATTTTTAAATGTTTCAGAATAATTTAGGTTTTCCTTCATAAACTCAAAAATTTTATCTATTTCTATAGTAAGTTCACTTTCTACTGGATTACAGCAAAGTGAATCTAAAAATTTTTCTATATTTTCTTCAACTAAAACATTATTATTTTGAAACCTTATTTTTTTGCTTTGAAAACTTTTAGTATTTATTTCTTTTAAATTTGTTTCTATATATGCAGTTCCTTTATTCATATCTAATTTTAAAGATGTAATATCTTTTATACTATCTATAAGGTTTTCTGTTCTTAAAAAGCCTATAGCTAACTCTTCTAGATTTTCCGGACTACATAAAAGTGTTGCTATTTTTTTATTGTTTAAAAAAATAGTCATTGGATATTCACAAACTAATAGCTCTTCACAAGAAGTTTTTTCTCCATTATCTATTTTTAAAACAGTATAATCTAAAGTTTTATTCATAATTACCCCGCTATATAAAATTTATTTTTCATTTAGTATTTTATCTTCAATAAACTTAACTACTTCCATGGGATTATTAATATCTAAAACTTTTATATCAGTATCTAACTCTTCATCACTAGCTACTGCTATAAAAGTATCTTTTTTAAAGTTTAAATTATTATATAAAAAGTTGTTATCTACAACATTTCTGTGCACTTCAATTTTAGGATATCTATTATTTTTAAATCCTTCTATTATAATTAAATCAACATCTTTAAAAAGAGGTAATATGTCCTCAATAGTTCTCTCTTCTTTTAAAGTCTGTATCATTGCTAATTTAGTAGAAGATGAAATTATAACATTGTCTGCTCCGGCCTGTGCAAATCTATAAGTATCCTTACCTTCTTTATCCATTTCGAACTTATGTGCATCATGTTTTAAAACTCCAACCTTCCAATTTTTCTCTTTTAAAATTGGGATTAATTTTTCAATTAAAGTTGTTTTACCAGTTCCTGATTTTGTTGCAACTATAGAAATAATTTTAGGATATACTTTCTTATTTAAAGATAAATTTTCCATAAACCTTATCTCCTATATTTATTTCTCTTACATCTTCATTCATAATTATTATTCCATTAGCTTTACTCATAGTCATAAGATGATTTGAACATTGATTTCCTAAATCATTAGCATAATATATTCCATCTTTTTCAGTTATATTTACATATATATATTTTCTTCTATTGTTTTTTGCTTTAAATTTACTTGCTGCCAATATAGAAATAATATCATCTTCAATTTTATTAAATCCACTTATATTTTTAATAGCTGGTTTTACAAACTCTTCAAAAGTTGTTATAAGAGATAACGGGTTTCCTGGTAAGCCAAAAAAGAATTTATTTTTAACTGTTGCAAAAGTTACTGGTTTTCCTGGCTTTATTGCTACTGATGTAAAATTAATTTTTGCGCCTATTTCTTCTAAGACATCTTCAACAAAATCAAAATCTCCAGCTGAAACACCACCAGATGTAATTACTATATCTGCACTTTCTAAGCCTTCTGTGATTTTTCCTTTTAAAATCTCTTTTTTATCCGACGCTATACCTAAAGATATAAAATCTAAATTTAAATTTTTACATAAAGCCATAAGTGAATATTCATTAGAATTTCTTATCTTCCCTTTTTCAAGAGCTTCATCTATGTTTAGTAATTCATCACCAGTTGATATTATTGCTATTTTAGGAATTTTATAAGTTAAAACTTTACTATAGCCTAGAGATGCTAAAAAACCTATTTCAGTAGGTCTTATAACTTTCCCTTTTGGTATTGCTAAATCCCCAACATTTATTTCTTCACCCATTTTTATAATATTAGTATCTTTTTTAACAACATCAGATATTATTAATTTGTTTTCTTTACATTCTACTTTTTCAATTTGTATTACTGCATTAGCACCCTTAGGTACCGGTGCTCCTGTCATAATTTTTATAGCTTGACCTTGTTTTAATTCATCTTCGTAATACTCTCCAGCTCTTATTAATCCTACTATATCAAGCTCTGCATTGATTCCACTTTCACATACTGTAGTATCTTCAAACTTTATAGCATAGCCATCCATAGCAGATTTATCAAAAGGTGGTAAAATATCTTTTGAGTAAATATCTTCTGCTAAAACCCTATTAAGTGATGATATAATATCTACTCTTTCTAAGTCTGTAATCTTTGTTTCTTCTTTAATTATTTTCAATGCTTCTTCTATAGTAATCATATTTTTATCCTTTCAAAATGAAATATTATAACATTTTAATCTTAAGTCTTTTCCTAAGCTGATTTTTATTAATTTTATATTTTCATATAAAACTAAATTATAAAGTTAATTAATTAACAATTTCACCTATATATTCATATGAGCAAAGCTCCTATTTAAACAAATATTTTTATCACTTGATGAAAATAAGTAGAAATTAAGTTAGTTAATAGTTAAAAGGTAAGAATTGAAGAAATTTATAATTATGAATAAAACTTTACTCCCTGTTTTTTTGAATCAAACATTACTAGGAACAAAGTAAGGAGTAATAACCTCAACCCTTAACTCTTAACTAAAATATTAACTTGAATTTTCTCACTTGATAAATAAATAACTTTCAAACTTAGTTTAAAACCTTATATTTACAATTTATATAAGTTTTTAACTAATAATGTAGTTTATGAGCTTTTAGAAACACCCATTTGTTTTTTTATGTTATCATATGTTTCTTTTACGTGGTTTTCAGCCCACTGTTGATCTTCTATTTTTTCTACTTTAATTGCACAATATTTAAATTCCGGTGTTTTTGTTATTGGATCAACAAAGTCACTTGTTAATTCATTACAAGAACCTACCCACCATTGGTAAGTCATATATGTAGCACCCTTTTTTACTCTTTCTGTAACTAAAGCTCTAGTTAGTATGCTACCTCTTCTTGATGTTACTCTAACTAACTCTTCTGACTCTATATTAAGCTCTGTAGCATCTTCTGCACTTATTTGAATATATCCTGGTTCATCTGCTAACTCTTTTAAAGCTCTACAGTTACCTGTCATAGTTCTTACAGAGTAATGTCCAACTTCTCTTACTGTTGATAAGCTTAGAGGATATTCTTCATCTGGCATTTCACCTGGTGCTCTCCATTCAGCTGCAAATAAATTTCCTTTTTCATTTTCAGTTGAAAATTTATTTCCTTCATATAAATAAGGTGTTCCTGGATGGTCTTCAGTTGGGCATGGCCATTGAATTCCACCTAATTCTTCAAGACGTTTATAACTTGCTCCTGCAAAGCTTGGACAAAGACTTCTCATTTCATCCCAAATCTCTTCTGTGTTTTTATAGCTCATTGGGTATCCCATAGCTGTAGCTATTTCACAGATAATTTGCCAATCTGGTTTTGCTTCACCTTTAGGTTCAACAGCTTTTCTAAATCTTTGGAATCCTCTATCAGCGCTAGAGTAAACCCCTTCATGTTCTCCCCAAGCAGTTGCTGGAAGAACAACATCTGCATGAAGCGCTGTTTTATTCATAAATATGTCTTGTACTATTACTAAATCTATGTTGTCTAAAGTTTCCCTTACCTCTGCTGCATTTGGGTCACTTTGAACTGGATCTTCTCCAAATATGTAATAAGCTTTTATTTTATCTTCATGAAGAACTAAGTGAGGTATTTCTGTTAACTTATGTCCTGGCTTATTTGAAAGCTTTACATTCCAAGCCTTTTCAAATTTTTCTCTTGCAGCATCATCTGTAACTTTTTGGTATCCTGGGAATACGTCTGGAAGAGTTCCCATATCACATGTACCTTGTACATTGTTTTGTCCACGAACTGGACCTATTCCAACACCAGGTCTTCCATAATTTCCTGTTAAAAGTGCAAGAGATGCTAATCCTTTAACTACATCTACAGCTTGTGAGAATTGACAAACACCCATTCCATAAAGAATCATAGCATTTTTAGCTTTTGCATATTCTCTCATAGCTTTTCTTATATCATCAGCTTTTACTCCTGTTATTTTTTCAGCATATTCTGGAGTGTACTTTTCTACTTGTTTTTTATATTCTTCAAATCCATTTGTATATTTTTCTACATAATCTCTATCATAAAGATTTTCATTTATTAAGACATTACCAAATGCATTAACAAGTGCCATATTTGTGCCACCTTTTAACGCTAACCATAAATCTGATATTCTTCCTGTTTCTGTAAGTCTAGGGTCCACTGATATTATTTTTGCCCCTTTTTCCTTTGCCTTAACAATTCTTCTCGCAACAATTGGATGTGAATCTGCTGCATTATAACCAAATACAAATAATAAATCCGTATCTTCTATTTCTGGTATTCCGTTAGACATTGCACCATTTCCTAATGAGTAAGCCAGACCGGCTACTGAAGGAGCATGTCACACTCTAGCACAGTGATCTACATTGTTTGTTCCAATTACTGCTCTCATAAATTTTTGCATTACATAGTTTGCTTCATTTCCTGGTCCTCTAGCTGAACCTGTTCCCATAATAGCATCTGGACCATATTTAGCTTTTATAGCTAATAATCTTTCTGCTACAAATCTTACAGCTTCATCCCATGAAACTTCTTCTAATTCACCATTTTTTCTTATCATAGGTTTTTTTAGTCTTGGAGTTAAAAGTTGAGGATCATTTAAGAAATCCCATCCATAATATCCTTTAAGACATAAATTTTCTTCGTTTGTTCTACCGTTGGCTGCTTCAGCTCTTACTATTTGTCCATCTTTAACTACCAAATTTAGCTGGCAGCCTCCGCCACAATATGGACATACAGTTAGTATTTTCTTTTCCATAAAATTCTCCTTTTGTTGTGTTTTTTATATTCTTACTATAAAAAAGTAAAAAATATCTCATTATAATATCATTCTAGAGTATCATATTTGCACAGTCAAACTATAATATTAATGATAATTTGCCATTTTTAACTCACATTTTATATAAAACTCATAATTCAACATAATAATAGTTTTTTCGATAAATATATACACATTTTTACGATTCATAAATGATGTTTTATACTGAAAATTTTCACATTAATGCTCCATCTTTTATGTTGATTATTCTATCACCTAAAAGCTTAGCTTCATATGTATCATGGGTAACTAGTATTATGCTCACATCACATACTTTTTTAAATTCCAAAAACTCTTTATACACTAGCTCCTTAGTTTTACTATCTAATGCTGAAAATGGTTCATCCATAATCATAATATTAGGTTTTATTGCTAAAGCTCTTGCCAAAGCTACCCTTTGTTTTTCTCCTCCAGATATTTCTTTTGGATACCTATTTTTCAAATGATCTATTTTTAAAATTTCCATTACATATTCACCATGACTTTCATCAACTTGGCAGTTTTTATTGTTTTTCACGCCAAACATAATGTTGTCTTTTACCGTCATATGAGGAAATAGACCATAATTTTGAAATACATATCCAACGCCTCTATCCTTTATTGGCAAATTTATATTTTTTTCACTAGAATATACTATTTTATCGTTCAAAATTATTTCACCTTTATCCGGATTTGTTATTCCACTTATACAATCGAATATACTAGTCTTTCCTGAACCAGATGGACCTTGTATAACTAATATTTCTTTATCTAATTTTATTTTTATATTTAAATCAAAGTAGTTTAACTTCTTAAATATTTCAATATAATTCATTTTCATGCTCCTAAATTAAATTTTTTCATATTAATATTTTTTAGATTTACTCCATCTATTCAATCCGTAAACAATTATAAAGCTAAATACAATTACTATAGTCATTAAAATATTTGCAGTCTTATTATCTCCACCCTCTGCTGCAAAATATATAGCTAGAGGTATTGTTTGAGTCTTTCCTGGTATATTTCCAGCTACCATAAGAGTAGCCCCAAACTCACCTATGGACCTTGCAAAGGCTAACACTATACCACTTATTATTCCTTGAAATGCTAAAGGAAAGGATATTTTCCAAAATATAGTCCTCTCATCTGCTCCAAGAGTTCTTGCTACATTTTCATAAAGTATATCTATATTTAAAAATGCACTTTTGACACTTTGATACATTAATGGCAATGCTACAATAGTTGAAGCAATACACGCTGCTGTTATATTAAATATAAGCTTTTTATTAAAAAGTTCTAAAAATATTTTTCCAATTATTCCATTACTACCAATGATCATTAATAGACCATAACCAATAACAGAAGGTGGCAATACCATAGGTAGCATTATAATTGTTTCTAAAATATCTTTTCCTTTAAAATTGTATTTTGTAAATATTCTAGCTAAAAATATACCTAACATTAATGTAATCAAAGTAGATATGCTTGATACTTTAAGCGATATTATTATTGGCTCCAATATCATATCTACACCTACTTATTAATATTAAATCCATGCTTTTCAAATATATTCATACTTTCTTTTTCCTTTAAGTACTCCATAAATTTTTCAGCACTTTCTTTTTTCTCACTATTTGAAATAAGGGCACATGGATAAACTATAGGACTATGTGTACTTTCATCAAAAGTTTCAGCTATGTAAGAGTTTTTTAATTCCATTGCATCTGATTTATATACTATACCTGATGTTACTTCGTTATTATCAACATAATATGCTACTTGTTTTACATCTTTAGAATATATCAGTTTATTTTCAATTTGATTCCATAGATTTAATTTTGTAAGTGCTTCTTTTGCATATTGACCTGCTGGCACAGATTCAACAGTTCCTATTGACATATCTTTATTTTTTGAAATAACATCATTAACATTTTTTATTTCTTCTTTATTTGCATTAGAAACAATTAAAACTAATTCATTTTTTAATAAATCCAATCTACTATCATTAACTATTAAATTCTTATTTTCTAATTGATCCATTTGTTTTTTTCCTGCTGAAATAAATAAATCTACTGGAGCACCTTCTTCTATTTGTTTTTGAAGGGTTCCTGATCCGCCAAAGTTAAAAGTAACTTTTATTCCACTTTCCTTCTCAAAAATTGGCTCTATTTCTTCTAGACTTTCTTTTAAGCTTGCTGCAGCAGATACAGTTATTTCTTCTTCAGTATTTTTTGTATCTTGCTTACTGCATCCTACCAAGGTACCTACCACTGTAGATATTAGAATCATACTCATAATTTTTTTTAATTTTGTCACTTTAAATTCCTCATTCCCTAAAATATTTTTATATAAGATACTATAGAGTTCTAAACTCAATCCTAAATGGAGCTTGTTTCCCTATATCTTTGGACACGTAAAAAAATAATAGACTAAAATAAAAAGTAATCTTGTATCGCAAATAGGTTCTGCCATTGGTAATTTTTAGCAGAACCTATGGACCAAAAAAGAAACTGGTCTATTATTTAAAGCTAATATAATATTAAACAAACATGGATTTTTCTTTAGTGTGGTGTATTATTATTTTTTATTTTTTCTATAATTTCAATAGCATCATCACTATTTAAAAATTCAAAAGTTGTTTTTGGTACTATTTTTTCTATTTCATCCATTTTTCCTTCTCTTATAAGTTCTCTAACTCTAGATGCGCTTATAGGCACTTCATCCTCTGCTTTTCTTTTTACTTCTATAACTTCTGTTGAAAAAGTTGGTAATATTTCTTTTAATGTATCATTATATGATTTAGTTACCACACAATATGGTTCCTCACCTACATATCGTTTATTTATATTAAATTCTTTGCAGAAATATTTTCCAAATATCTTTGCATCTAAATTAGTATATGCTTTTAAAACCTCATCTTTTTTCCTTATAAAGTATGATGGGAACGTAGCAGATGATATTATATATTCTCCACCAGGAATTACCTTTACATTTTTTAAATGAGCGCATCCTTTTTTCACTAAATCATATCTAACTTTAAATGGGAATAAAGATTTATCTTCCTCTACAACAAATACAATAACTTCCTCATTTTCACTTGCAGCTTTCTCAACTAAATATAAGTGACCTAAAGTAAATGGATTACAGTTCATAACTAGTGCTGCTTTTTTTATATTATTTTTTAAATCGTATTTCTCACCAATTTTATTTAAACAAGAATTTATATTATAAACCCCATTTTCTAATAGCGCTACCTTTTCTACCTCTTCTATTAATTTATATCCAAGACCTGAAAAAATTGCTACATTACTTGGTTTAGTAAATATGAAACTATGATACTTACCTTCCTCAAATAATTTATCATTTACTGCATTTAATAAAGTTGCAGATACCCCTTCACCTCTTAAATCATCATCTACAGCAAAACATTTAAATATACTTCCACCTTTAGAACATGTAGCTTTTATCTCGCCATCTACCCTAATAACAACAGTGTAATCTACATCTTTATCTAGTTCTAAATCGAACTTATTTAAAAATATTTCAACTTCTTCTCTATATATTTCTTTTTTTATGTTAACTTTTTCTAAGTTTAAATTATACACTTAACATCACCACCATAATTCTTTTGTTTTTAAATTGAACACAAGACAATTATACAATATTTGTTGATAATATTATAATTTTTTGATAAATTCTTATAAAAATTAATTAAGAAATCTCTAATAATTTATTTATTATGACAAAAGCTGCCCTGAAATTTAATCTTATTTCAAGACAGCCATATATTTCCAAAATCCTATTTTAAATAATAATTTATTGATTTTTAAGCTACTTTTTCTGAATTATTATTTTTGTTTTTTTTATTCATGTTAATCATTAATAAATATATAGGTACTCCTATAACTAATCCACCTAGACCCCATAATATTTTTTCCATTGAGGATTGAACTAGTAACCATCCACTTACTACTACTGCTAAAATTGGAATTACTGGTCCTAATGGAATTCTAAATGAACTTTTTAAATCTGGTCTTTTCTTTCTTAAAACTAGCACTGATAAACAAGTTGGAACGTATTGTGCAAATCTTGATACAACACTTATCGCCGCTAATTTAGTAAAGCTTCCTGATAATGCAACTGGGATAGTTAATGCAACTGTAACTATTATTGCTATGTATGGTGTTCCTTTTTTATTATATTTATTTAAACACTTAGGTAATAATCCATCTTCTGCTAAAGCTACTGCTGTTCTTGGAGTAATAAATGATGCTGCTATATTAATTCCACCTATTGAAATTAATGTACCTGCTGTTACTAATATTCCACCCCATGAACCTAAAAATACTGCTGAAGCATCTGCCACTGGAGTTTTAGTTAATGCTAATTGTTCACCTAATATACCTATAGAAACTGTTTGAATTAATAGATATACTACTGATACTATAATCATTACTGTTATTATTGCTTTTGGTATATTTTTTTCTGGATTTTCCATATCTTCAGCTGCAACTGCTATAGATTCAAATCCAGTAAATGCATAAAATATTAAAAGTGCTGCTGCTCCAAATGAACCGCCTTGATATACTCCACTTGGAAATACTGGGGTAAAGTTAGATCCTTTTATAAAGAATATTCCTACTGCTATAAAAATAAATAAAGGTACTAATTTTCCTACAGTTATTATATTATTTAAAACTTTTGAAATGCTAACACCTAATATATTTATTATTCCAAGTCCGCCTAAAATTACTATAATTATTATATTTTTCATCATGCCTTCACCAGCTGCTGGCCATACTGCTGATAATGCTGTAACAAACCCAACTGCCATTGTTGCCCAAGCTATAATTCCTATAGCCCATTTCATAAATCCTACTTCAAATCCTACAAAACTTCCAAAGGCTTCCTTAGCATAAACATAAGGCCCCCCATTTTTGCTAAACATTCCACCAACCTCTGCAAAACATAGTGCTATACTAACTACTAATAGCATGTCAAATAATATTACACCTAAACTAGCTGGTCCTATAAGTTCCATTGCTTGATTAGGAAGCAAGAATATTCCTGATCCTATAATTGAGTTAATTCCAAGCAATACAATACTCCAAAAGCCTATCTTTTTTTTGTTGCTCATAGAAAAACTTCACCTCATCCTTTAATTATTCTTCCTTATTTACATTCTTTTATAAAATATTTGAATATGTTTAACATATTTTCATCTACACCAGCTAACATTTCTGGATGCCACTGAATTCCCATAACTAAAGGTTTTTCTATCCTTTCTATCGCCTCAACTACCCCATCTTTTGCTCTAGCTACTACTTTAAAACCTGGAGCCACCTTGTTTACAGCTAAATGATGAAATGAATTACAACATGTAACGTCCCCTAAAAGTTGATTTAGTACCGAATTTTTTTCAATGGATATTGTATGAGTTTTTACATCTGATAATTCACCTTGATTATGTTTTATATAACATCCATCAATTAAAGTTAAATCTTGATATAAACTTCCACCATTAGCTACATTTATAACTTGATGTCCTCTGCATATTCCAAGTATAGGCATTTTCCTAGCCATTGCCTTTTTTATTATTGAAAAATCAAATTTATCTCTATCTGGATAAATTCCACCTAATTTTTGGTGTGGTTCTTCATTAAATAATAATGGATCAATATCATGTCCTCCTGATAAAATTAATCCATCTACCATGTTTATTTGAGCTTCTATAATTTCATCATCCATATTCATTGGTATGATAAGTGGTATTCCACCTGCATTTATAACAGCTTTTACATAGTCGTTATTTACATAAGATCTTTTATATCCTGGAAACATGCCTCCTTGGTCTATAATCATACTTCCTGAGATGCCTATAATTGGTCTTTTGTTCATGAAATTGTCCTCCTAAAAATTAAATTTAAAAAATTTCCCCTACAATAACTTATATAAGCAAAAATCATGCCAACTTTTAAACTTAACTAAATAAATGCATTTATATATACCTTTCTCATCTAATAATTAGAAAAGATTTATAATTTAAAATAATCCATAATAAAAATAGGTAAATAAATAGGTGAGTTTTTATTCTCAACTCACCTATTTGCTTACCTATTTTTAATTATTTTCAAAAATTCTTTACCTTTTTCTGTTATACTGCTACCTTTTCTACCTTTTCCACTAACAACAATATTTAACTTGCTTAAATCTACTAAAATTTTCCTAATTTCATTTTCTGTAACTTCATATTTCTTTTTACTTAAAATTTTGACTAAATTATTTCTTCCAACATTTTCTTTTATACTATTAAAAAATTCTATTTCTTTTAATATTTCATATACAATCTTAAAACTATACTTATTTTCTAAAAAACTTTCTATTTCATCAAATTCATCTCTTTTATGTTCCACATTAAAGTAATAAGGTAAATCATTTATTGTTATTCTATCATTACACATAAGAGATAAATATGAGGCTAAATTTTGTAGTTCTCTTACATTTCCTGGCCATGTATGATTTAATAATTCCTTTTTCACTAGTGGATCTACATATTTTATATCCCTATTCATGAAATATATAAGTAAATCCAATATATCTTCTTTTCTTTCATTTAATGGCGGAATATTTAAAGGAAGAACATTTAATCTATAATATAAATCCCCTCTAAATTTCCCTTCATTTACTAATTTGAATAAATCCTGATTAGTTGCAGCAATAACCCTTATGTTTATATCTATAACTTTATTTGATCCAACCCTTACTAGCTGCCTTTCTTGCAACACTCTTAAAAGTTTAGTTTGCAGATATAACGGCATATCACCTATTTCATCTAAAAAAATAGTTCCATTATTAGCTTGCTCAAATAAACCTTTTTTCCCTTCCTTTAACGCTCCAGTAAAGGCTCCAGCCTCATACCCAAACAATTCACTTTCTAATAAATTTTCTGGCATAGCAGCACAATTTACTGCAATAAAAGGTTGTTTGTTTCTTAGAGAATTATTGTGTATTGATTGAGCAAAAAGTTCCTTCCCAGTTCCACTTTCCCCTAATATTAATACAGTTAAATCTGATAATGAGATTCTTAGGGCAAGTTCTATACATTCTTGCATTGGTTTAGAATTAGTTATTATATTATTAAAATTATATCTGGCTATATGTCCTTTTTCTCTTATTTTTTTACTTAAATTTTGTTCTAATTGGCGTATATATGTAATTTCTTGAATATGATAATATATTCCTGTTTCTAATCCAAAGCTTGTTATTTTGCACTTATTAACACTTAAAAATTTATTATTAAATTCTATTACCTCATCTTCTAAGCAATCTTCATTTAATAAACTAAGTATTTTTTCATCTAGAATATTGTTTATGTTTTTTCCTATTATATCTTTATAGATTCCTAACATTTTTTTTGCTTTTTCATTACAAATATTTATTCTTCCTTCTAGTGATGTAAATATTATTCCGTTATTAGATAAATTTATGATAGTATCTAATTCCTCATTTTTCAAAAACAGTTCCTTATACTTATCTCTTATCCCTATATCAACATTTACTAACTTTTCTGAATATTTGATAAGGTTGCTATGTATTAATTTGTTATTTTCCTCTTCCACATCTAAAAAACTTATTATTTTTATAAAAGTGGACACATCTATCTTTCTATCACCTACATCAATTATTTCTCTTACATATGTAGGAACTGATTTACTTTCACCTGGTGTAATTGCAACTTTAAAGTTACTATAATCTATCTCATCATAATATGGAACTAAATTTATATGATTTATTCCTAACTCATAAAAAAAACTTACAATCTCATATGTTGTTTCTTTATTATCATTAACTACTAATACATCAGTACCTTTAGGTATGCTAAATATTTTCATCATAGATTCTTCTTCTATTGTTCTTTTAATAACTATAACTTTAGCATCACCTTTTATATGTTTTTTTATTTCAAAAGCTCTTTCTTTTATCATTACTAGAACAATTTCATCTTCTATTTGAAGACTATCATTTATTGTATTTAAAAAATAATTATTTATTGATATTTTATTTCCTAACACTTCTTCTAAATTTTCTCGAAGAAAATTTGCTAGTCTAGCATTTGTGTCTGTTATAACTGCAATAGACTTCACATTATCACTCCTTATCAACTAAATTATAAAACCACATTTTTACATACTTTTTATCATATAAATATATTGCCTAATTATACTTTTTTAACAAGCTCCAACTTAAATTTACACATCAAATTTTTGTTATAAGTTAAGAAAAATAAGTACAAATATAGTTAGTTAAGTATTAACTTTTAACTAAAATAATCTGTTAGTTATTGATAAAATATTAATTTGGAACCCTGTATCTTATTTAAATAAATTTATAATATTTTATTTGCATTTATTAACTGTAAAATTAAGATATCACATTATAACAGCTTTTTTTATATACTATATTGTAATCTAATTTTAAATATCAAAAACAATAGCATTAAACTATTTTAATCCAAATTCCCATCTTAATTCATTAATTGAAAATGTTGGACAAGTTTTTTTTTGATGAATATAAATTTAAAATTTGTTTAATGTAAAATAAATATTTGAATTCTTCAATTCCTCAAGTAGAACTTTTTAATATATAAAAAGTTTAATATTTATTAATTTGAGTGGTGAATCTTATGAACTTTCCAACACAATCGCCTTCTTGGAATACACTTAGAGATAAAATCTATTATACTATAGGTAAAGATCCTTATGTCGAAGTAAGTAATCTTGTGCCTCTTGAAGATGGCAATTACACCTTAAAAATAAAAGTATATCGTAGCATAAATAAAGCTAAAGCCTTAAGGGCTATACTTTCAAAAGAATATAAAGTAGAAGATGTAACCGTTAATGTAATCATATTAGATTCAGACAATAATGAAATTACCGTTGGTCCTTTGTCCAATTATACAATTAATGATATTGCATCAATATTTTGCATAGCTCTTCATTCTAATAGATTATTTAATGGTGTTATTATAACAGATGGGTTATTGCTTGCAGAACAAGAGGATATGATTGGTCAAATTGTAGTAATAATAAATAAAAATGTAGTTCAATTTTATAATAGCAATTTATCAGACCTTTATGGAAATTATACTGAATTAGCTACAAATATTTTTGAAGAACTTTTAATTAAAGAGTATCCTTTAAATATCAAAGTATCCTTTTCAACTAGCGATGATTCTTGTGAACTACAAAATAATTTATATTGTTATTAATTATATAGGAACTAACGTTTAAATTATTTACTAGCATAATAAATTTACAAATAATTTATTATGCTAGTTTTTCTTATTATTTATGAAATTTACATCTATCTTTTAAACATTGATCATTTATTTTGCTATAATTACATTTTAAATTTTCTTTCTTTTCAAGTTGCACATTTAATTTTTCTTTAGTAAAATCAACGGCAGTTTCTAAAGCTAAAAAAGTATCTCTCTTACAACATCTAGGTCCACCAAAAGATGCTATTTTTTCCAACGCTTTAGCTGTTATTAAGTTTGATAATCCCCATTTTTCCTCTGACAATGGACTTGCACCTAATATTAAACTTATGTAAATTCCAGTACCTACAGCAGCACCACAGGCACCATAAAATCCACAAAAGCCTCCTAAAACATTTTTAGCCCTTTTCCCACCTTCATTAAGTAACTTTTCTAAATTAGTCCTATCACCTATAGAATTTAAATAAGCTGTAACCAATACTGCTGGAACTAAATAATGATGCTCTGGCCCATGCATTTTAACTGATGGATGTTTCATTAAATCTAATGCCATTTCCATCGGATTAATACTATTACTTTTTAAGCAATATTCTTTTATTATTTCGAAAGCACCTAAACTATGGCAACTATCACAAACATAATGCCCTGATTTGCAACTTGCATTAGAGCTAAATTTTTTCTTACAAAAGTAGCACTCCATTTCTTTACTTTCATCAAAGTATTCTAACTCTTCACCACATATTAAACAATTAAATTTATTTTCCATAACTTCACCTCATAATAGTAAAATATATCTATAGTATAACGCCATTTTTTTATAATTGTATATAGTTAAAGCATCTTTTAATTTTTTCTTATTAAAAGATGCTTTAGTTCTATTTTATCCGGCAATTTTATCAGTATTATTTTTCATTCTCAATTTTATACTTTCTAATATTAATTTCATATATCCGTGAGTTCTAGGTGCTAATTTTTTTAATTTTTCTTCATCTATATTATACAATGCAAAACATTGAGCCCAATATTCTTTTTCTGTTTGAGCATAAGCTAGCCCTTGCTTATTAAATAATTTAGCACGTTCATCTTTATATATTTTTTTAAATACATCACTTAAGGAAGGTTCAAGTCCCATGCCATAAAATTTCTCTATAGCATCTATAGCATGCCCAAGCTCATGAAGCAAAACATAATGATGTCCATAATATCTAGTTGAAACATACCCTTTTAAATACTGGGGTAAATTAATAAAAGCTCCCCCTATATCCATATTTCCTAAATCATAACCTATTTCATTTTTAACTATATTTCTTATAGATTTCTTTGTAATATACATTTTCACTTCATAATAATTGTAATATTGTAAAAGATATAGTGGAATTTTACTAAGTTCTTCTTCATATTGCTTTAGCACACAACATGGAACATCATATTCCTTGTATAATATATTTTTTATATAAAACCATTTTAAATCTGCCTTTATCTTAAGTTTATTATTTTTTCCCACTGTTATATCTACATCACTACAAAATGGCAGCAACATAAGAAATAACTCCAGTGTCCCATCCTTTTTCATGAATATCACTCCTAGAATAAGGCATCCTTAATATTTTAAAAGAAGTAACTTTTATTCTTATAATATTTATAAATTTATTTTACTTCTATTTCAAATATAAATTTATAAGGTTCCAAGTTGACTCTTAAAATTATCTATTCCAAAACTTGGATACCCCAAATAGTGAGACATGCTCCGAATCACTTAGAATTCAACACTACATCTTGTGTAAAAATATTTTAAGGTTGTTGAATAAATTTAAATTGGAGCTTGTTTCCCTATATAGGGTTCCAAGTTGACTCTTAAAATTATTCATTCCAAAACTTGGATACCCCAAATAGTGAGACATGCTCCGAATCACTTAGAATTCAACACTACATCTTGTGTAAAAATATTTTAAGATTGTTGAATAAATTTAAATTTGAGCTTGTTTCCCTATATAGGGTTCCAAGTTGACTCTTAAAATTATTCATTCCAAAACTTGGATACCCCAAATAGTGAGACATGCTCCGAATCACTTAGAATTCAACACTACATCTTGTGT
>NZ_BAAABH010000041.1:0-24399 GCF_054767855.1 Clostridium sp. CTA-19
ATTTCCCATAACGTAAGTTAGTAAGACTCCTGAAAGAACATCAGGTTGATAGGTGAGGGGTGTAAGCATGGTAACATGTTCAGCTGACTCATACTAATAAGTCGAGGGCTTGACCTAATATAATCACTGTGCAATTTTCAGAGAACAATCTCTGGAAAAAATATAAAATTATTAGAAACGAGTAGTTYTAGGAAATGAAGGAATGAGGAACRGAGCTTATAAATGCATAAGTGAGTACYAYAATGACTGAAATTGACGACGAARTRCGAAGTTTATAAKAATTTTGAAAATATTCCGCGATAGCTCAACGGTGGAGCACTCGGCTGTTAACCGATAGGTTGAAGGTTCGAATCCTTTTCGCGGAGCCATATTTTAAAAATAAATAAAGTAAATTTAATAAAAACAAGTAGTTCTAGGAAGCAAGGAAACGAGGAAYGGAGCTTATTAATAATAAGTGAGTACTGTAGTGACCGTAGCTGACGACGAAATGCGTAGTTTATAGTAAATTTAATCTGGTGATGATGGTTTAGAGGGTAACACTCCTTTCCATTCCGAACAGGCAAGTTAAGCCTCTAGACGCCGAGAGTACTGCACGGGTGACTGTGTGGGAGGGTAGGTTGTTGCCAGGTAATTAAAAAAAGTTAGGTCATTAAAACCTAGCTTTTTTATTTTCCCTAAAATTATGTTGTAAATTAATTTTAGGGAAAATTATTAACAATATAAAGGTTGAAAAGCTATTTTATCAACAATTTATACTTAACATGTTGATAAAATCATTGATTTTATGAATAAATGTGTATTATTTAAAATATAATTTGATATGTAGTTAATTAATGTATTTCGTAACGGTTAAGAGTATGTAAATATATTTTTAATATTTTGAAAATTATAAATATTAAGAGGGATTCTACAAGAAATATAGAATAAAGAAAATACACTGGAAAATCTCTAAATCAATGGGAGGGATAGCTTATGAAACAATATAAGGTAAATAACCTTAGAAACATAGGAATAGTTGGACACAGTGATTCAGGTAAAACTAGTTTAATGGAGGCATTGCTTTATTATACTGGTAGTACTGATAGATTAGGTAGAATAGAAGAAGGAAACACAATTAGTGATTTTGATGTAGAAGAGAAAAGAAGAAAAGTTTCAATTTCAACAGCAGTGTCATTTTGTGAATGGGAAAATGTAAAATTAAACCTAGTTGATACTCCAGGCTATTTTGATTTTATAGGCGAGATGATAGAAGGACTAAATGCTGTAGATTTAGCAATGGTTGTAGTTTGTGCCGTATCTGGTATACAAGTTGGAACAGAAAAAGCATATGAGTATGCTAAAGAGAAAAAAATTCCAAAAGCTTTTTTCATAAATAAACTAGATAGAGAAAATAGTAATTTTGAAAAAACATTAAATCAAATACAAGATAGATTTGGAATATCAGCAGTTCCTATACAGTATCCTATAGGATCAGAGAATGATTTTAAAGGATTGGTAAATGTTATATCTAAAAAAGCTAGAATATTTAACCCTCAAACAAAAAAGATGGAAGAAACAGAAATTCCAGAAGACATAAAAGATAAAATAGATGAATGTAGACAAATGGTAATGGAAGCTGTAGCAGAAATGGACGAAGTTTTATTAGATAAATATTTTAATGAAGGTGAATTAAGCGAAGAAGAGATATATGATGGATTAGTTAAAGGAGCTTCTGATGGAGAAATAGCTCCTATAATGTGTGGATCATCAACTACAGGGGTGGGAGTACACACATTACTTGAAGATATAATAGAATGTTTTCCATCACCAGTTGATACAACATTATATAAAGCAAAAAATTTAAAAAATGATAATTATATAGATATAAAGATAAATGAAGAAGAACCATTTTCAGCATTAGTATTTAAAACTATTGCAGATCCTTTTGTTGGAAAATTATCAATGTTTAGAGTGATAACTGGAAAAGCTAAAGCTGATACAGTTGTTATGAATGCAAACAAAAAGAAAGAAGAAAAAATGGGAACATTGTATTTTTTAAGAGGAAAACAACAGTATACAACAAGTGAAATTAAAGCTGGTGATATAGGGGCAGTATCGAAACTTAATTGTACAAATACAGGGGATACCTTATGCAACAAAGGACGTATGATTACATTTGAAACATCTAATTTCCCGAAACCAGTATATTCAAGAGCAGTAATGACTAAATCAAAAGGTGACGAGGATAAAATATCAAATGGATTATCTAAACTTTTAGAAGAAGACCCAACATTTTCAGTTAGTAGAGATTTAGAAAATGCTGAAACAATAATATCAGGAATTGGATCTACCCATTTAGAAGTAATAGTTAGCAAACTAAAGTCTAAGTTTGGTGTAGATGTATCCTTAGAACTTCCTAAAACACCTTATAGAGAAACGATTAAAAAGACTGCTGATGTACAAGGTAAATATAAAAAACAATCTGGTGGACATGGTCAATATGGTGATGTTAAGATAAAATTTGAACCAAGAAATGATGGCGATGATAGTTTAGAGTTCGTTGATAAGGTTGTAGGGGGAGTTGTACCAAGGCAGTATATACCTGCTGTAGAAAAAGGATTAAAAGATTGCGTAAACAAAGGTATTTTAGCCGGATATCCAGTTATAAGATTAAAGGCTACATTGCATGATGGATCTTATCATCCAGTAGATTCCTCAGAAATGGCTTTTAAAGTAGCAGCATCTTTAGCATATAAAAAAGGATTACAAGAGGCGGAACCGGTATTATTAGAACCTATAATGAGAATAGAGATAATAATTCCAGATGAATATATGGGTGATGTTATAGCAGATATAAATAAGAAAAGAGGAAGAATACTTGGAATGGAACCTATAGATAATGGCCAAAAGATTATAGGGGAAGTACCTCAGGCAGAACTTTATGATTATGCTACTGACTTAAGATCTATAACTGGTGCAAGAGGTGAGTTCAATACTAATTTTGAAAGATATGAAGAGGTTCCAGTAGAGGTAGTTAATAAAGTTATAAAAGAAATAAGTTAGTTATATAAAGTATTAAAAAAGATGTCAATAAATAAATTGACATCTTTTTTTGTGTTAATTGAATAATATTTATTTTAAGTAGCAATAATATAAATAAAATGTTTAGGGGGCTAATATGTCTTACTATAAAATGAACATAATAGGTAGAATAAATTTAAGTGACTACAGTAATATCCACGATTATATGGAGATAATAGGACCGGAAGATGAGTTCACTGTTATGATGGAAAATAGTAATGAAGAGGACATACAAGTTTTATGTAACATGCTACAAACAGAAAAATTC
Organism: Clostridium sp. CTA-19; assembly: GCF_054767855.1. Lineage (NCBI taxonomy): Bacteria > Bacillati > Bacillota > Clostridia > Eubacteriales > Clostridiaceae > Clostridium > Clostridium sp. CTA-19. The sequence continues at coordinate 3,329 of NZ_BAAABH010000041.1, forward strand.
AATATACTAGAAAAAGGAGGAAGTGAAAATGGCTGGCTTTTCATCAGAGCGAATAAGAAAAAATGAAATAGAAACTGATAAAATTTTGAGAGAAGAATATAGACCATATAATGAAGGCGAAAAAGATTATAATAATTTTGAAGAAACAAATTATATGCCATCATATGGAGTTAAAAATTGGGTTGGTGATATATACATAGAATCAGTAATACATGGTAAAAGAACTCCAAAAGATTAAAAGAGCTTTATAGGCTCTTTTTTTATTTTAAAATTAAAGTTGCAATAAAGTATAAAAAAAATTTATAATGAATTTATAGAATAGTTTAAATATAAACTATAATTTTAAAACGAGGGGGAGAGTATATGACAAAATTATACATAACAAGACATGGAGAAACTGAATGGAACAAACTTGGTAAGATGCAAGGGTGGAATGATTCTCCTTTAACAGAACTAGGAAAAGTACAAGCTCAATGGCTAAGAGATAGGGTAAAAGATATAAATTTTAGCAAAATATATACTAGTTCATCAGACAGAGCTTATAAAACTGCAGAAATAATAAAAGGTGATAGGAATATTGAAATAGTGCCTAGTTTAGATTTAAGAGAAATAAGACTAGGTGTATGGCAAGGATTGACACAGGAAGAAATAAGTGAATTAAATAAAGAAAATCATTATAATTATTGGAACAAACCAGAAAAGTACATAACAGTAGAGGGTGCAGAAGGCTTTGAAGAAGTTAGGGACAGAGCATATAGAACTATTATGAAAATGGTAAGAGAAAATAAAGGAAAAGAAATTTTAGTAGTAACTCATACTACAGTTTTGAAAGGGTTTATGTGTGCGCTACAAAAGAAAGAAATTAAAGATTTATGGGAACCTCCATTTATAAAACAAACTAGCTTAACTGTTGTTGAATTTGATGAAGATGAAAATTATAAGATAATTACAAATGCAGATGCATCTCATCATCAATATATTTTTAAAGAATATAATCAATTTTAAAAAAATTACATATATATACAGATATGTATGATATAATATAGGATAGTTTATTTTTATGGATGATTGATTTTTATATAATTTATAATAATTCAGTTGTATTAGATTTTAAAGATTTGGGGAATAAAATTAATGTTAGAAGTTAATTTTATTATATTTAAAAGTTATATATTAAGTGACATTAGTATATAACTAAAAATAAAATAATCTATGGGGGGATAGTATGATAAGAAAATTTGTTTCTTACTACAAAGAACATAGGCTCATATTTATTATTGATATGGTATGTGCTTTTTTGGTTGCAGCACTAGATCTGTTTTTTCCAATGATTACAAAAGAGTTGTTAGATTACGGTATTCCCAATAAAAATATTAATATGATAATAAAATTTACAATAGCACTAACTTTATTATACGTTATTAAATTAATATGTAATTATATAATAGATTATTGGGGTCATGTAATGGGTGTTAGAATTCAGTATGATATGAGAAAGGAAATTTTTTCTCATTTGCAAACATTACCATTTAGTTATTTTGATGATAATAAGACAGGACACTTAATGTCACGAATAGTCAATGATTTAATGGAGATATCTGAACTTGCACACCATGGACCGGAAGATTTATTTATTTCTTTAGTTATGTTAATAGGTTCGTTTATACTACTTTGTAAGATAAATATAACCTTAACACTGATAATATTTGCTTTTATTCCATTTATAGTTTGGTTTGCTATGATTAAAAGAGTTAAAATGGCAAAGTCATTTGATAATGTGAGGAAAAAGATAGCAGATGTTAATGGTAGTTTAGAGGATAGTATTTCAGGAATTAGAGTTGCCAAAGCATTTACAAATGAAGATTATGAAATGGAAAAATTCGATGATAATAATGTTCAATTTAAGACTGCGAGAAGTTATTCTTACAAGTGTATGGCTGAGTTCTTAGCTGGAATAAGGTTTATGGTAGATATGCTAAATGTTGTAGTTATAGGTGCTGGTGGATACTTTGCATATAAAGAATATATAACTATATCAGAGTTAGTTGCCTATCTTTTATATATAACATATTTTATGCAACCAATAAGAAGACTTACTGCATTTATAGAACAATATCAAAGTGGAATGTCTGGATTTAAAAGATTTTTAGAAATCATTAATACAAAGACAGATATTGTTGAAAAAGATAATGCAGTAGAATTAAAAAATGCTATAGGAAATATAAAATTTAATGATGTAACATTTAAATATAAAGATAGTGAAGAAGTTATAAGCAGTATAAATCTAGATATTCAAAGTGGGCAAACTGTAGCTTTAGTAGGGCCATCAGGAGGAGGTAAAACTACTATTTGTAATTTACTACCTAGATTTTATGATGTTAATGATGGAAATATTACTATAGATGGTATAGATGTAAAAGATTTAGAAATAAAATCATTAAGAAAAAATATAGGAATAGTTCAACAAGAAGTATTTTTATTTACAGGAACAATAAAAGAAAATATTTTATACGGAAATCCTGAAGCTACAGATGAAGAAATTATTGAAGCTGCTAAGAATGCTAATATTCATGAATTTATAGAATCTCTTCCCGATGGTTATGATACTTATGTTGGAGAAAGAGGTATAAAACTTTCAGGTGGACAAAAGCAAAGAGTAGCTATAGCTAGAATATTTTTGAAAAATCCACCTATTCTAATATTAGATGAGGCAACTTCAGCTTTAGATAATACAACTGAGATAATGATTCAAAGATCTCTTGAAAAATTATCCAAAGGAAGAACTACTATAGTAGTTGCGCATAGGTTATCTACAATAAAAAATGCAGATACAATAGTGGTGATAACCAGTAAGGGAATTGAAGAACAAGGAAATCATAATGAATTATTAAATAGAAAGGGTATTTATTTTAATTTATATAATTGTCAATTTACTAATACAAATTTACAAGAAAATATTATAGTTGAATAAGCTATAATGTTTTCTTATAACTGAAATATAATCATAAATTAACTTTCTGTTTTAAATTATAAAAAATAAATTATCATAAAAATAATCATCCTTCTTAAACACAAGAAAAAAAACATCTATGTTTATGGAAAAAAAAGGAAATAACAACAGAGCATAGAATATTAACTTAAGAGTAAAAAGGAAATGAGATAGGAGAGAAAATTATGATAAAAAACAAAAGTAATATATGTGAATTGATAAATAAAGTAAAGAACTTTTCATATGAGAAAGAAGCAAGTCTAGTAGAAGTGGAATTAAAATCAGAAGAGACAGTTCATATTAGATATTATGAAGATGATTGTATTAAAATAAACTACTATGATTTTGAAAAAGGCATTTCAACATTGTATAAAGATAGAAAATATATAAATAAAGAGCTTTTCCAATAAGGAAAAGTTCTTTGTTGTGCTTTTATAATATGTGAATATAAAAAGTAGAAATGGAAAAAATAATATTTGAAAGTATAATACAAATATTGTATGATAATATTAAGGTCAAAGAAAGTCAAGGTAAATGAAGAATATGGAAAAGGTGATTTTATGGCTAAGTTATCAGATTTAATAGAGAATTTTATAAAAGAGTTAGTAGATGAGTCTATAGATAATCAAATTCAGATACAAAGAAATGAATTAGCAGACTATTTTAGTTGTGCGCCATCTCAAATAAATTATGTATTATCTACTAGATTCACAAGAGAAAAAGGTTATTACATAGAAAGTAGAAGAGGGGGAGGAGGATGTATAAAAATTATAAAAATAGAATACACAATTCATAATAATCTTTTAGAAATCCTTAATGAAAAGATAGGAGATTATATAACATATAATAACACTGTAAGCATTTTAGAAGCGTTAAAAGATGAACAAATAATAAGCGAAAGAGAAAAAGAGATAATAAAAATAACATTAAATGATAGAACATTATCTTATATTGGCAATAGTAAGAATAGATTAAGGGCAGATATACTAAAGTCCGTAATTTTTAATATATTAGAATAAAAAAATGGAGGGGTAATTTTGATTTGTAGCAGATGTAAAAAGAATGAGGTCAATTTTCATATAACAAAAGTTATTAATGGTGTGAAATATGAGGAACATTTATGTGAAGTGTGTGCTAAAAATAATGCTATAGGTCTAGATGCAGATTTTTCATCTCAGTTCTCATTTCAAAATATTTTAAGTGGATTTATCGATTATATGTCTAATAATCGTGAAGAACAAATATCCAATAAAGTATGTTGTAAAAAATGTGGTCAAACTTATGAAGATTTTAAAAAGACAGGTTTACTAGGCTGTGATGAATGTTATAAAAGCTTTAATGAGGCAATGACAACTATTATAAAAAGGGTTCAATTAAGTAGTGTGCATAATGGTAAAATACCACAAAAATATGGTAATGAACTTATGAAAAAAAGAGAAGTTTTACAGTTAAAAGAAAAACTTAAAAATGCTATAGAAAAAGAAGAGTATGAAAAGGCAGCAGAAATTAGAGATATTATTAGAGAGTTAGAAAGGTAAGGGGGAGAGTACTATGGAAAATTGGATAAATGCTGAAGGATTAAAGGATAATGTAATCTTAAGTAGTAGAATAAGACTAGCAAGAAATCTAAAAGGGTATCCCTTCCCAAATAAAATTAATAAAGAAACTGCTGATGAAATTATTAAAAATATAGAAGATGCTTTCTACTCAAATGAAAATTTTAAAGAAGAGTTTAAAACAATAAGGTTAGATGAAAAAACAGAGATTGAAAAAGAAATGTTATTTCAAAAACACATTGTAAGTAAATCCCTTCTAAAAAATAAGGATATAGGTTCAGTAATATTAAATAACAATGAAAGCATTAGTGTAATGATTAATGAAGAGGACCATTTAAGAATACAAGGTATATCTAGTGGTTTAAGTTTAAAAGAAATTTATGAAAATATAAATAGAATAGATAACATTATAGAGGAAAAGTTAGAGTTTGCTTATGATAGTGATATAGGGTATTTAACTGCATGCCCAACTAATGTAGGTACAGGGGTAAGAGCTTCTGTAATGGTTCATTTACCTTGTCTTTGTATGACGAAAGAGATAGAAAATGCTTTTAATGCAGTTAGTAAAATGGGAATGACTATAAGAGGTTTGTACGGAGAAGGTTCTAAAGGCTATGGAAATATATTTCAAATATCTAATCAAATAACTTTAGGTCCTACAGAAGAAGAAATAATTAATGGACTTAATGCTATGATATATCAAATAATAGATAAAGAAAAAGAAGCAAGAACAAGGCTCATGGATAGATATAAATATGAGATGAAAGATAGAATAATGAGAGCTAGAGGAATTTTAAGTACAGCAATAATTATAGATTATAAAGAAAGTATGGAGTTATTATCTATGATAAGGCTAGGAATAGAGTTAGATTTGATTAAAGATATAAGCAAAACTACTTTAAATAAGTTGCTAATAGATATAAGCTTGCCAGCGTTACAAGATAAATTTAAAGATGAAATTAAAAATGACAATATAAATTTTTACAGAGCTATAGTAATTAAGGAAAATTTTATTAAGCGAGGTGTTTAATATGTTTAATAGATTTACTGAAAGAGCAAGAAATGTGCTTATGTATGCAAATGATGAGTCAAGAGAATTTAAACATGGGTATGTTGGGACAGAACATATTCTGTTGGCGATATTAAAAGAGGATGATGGAATTTCTAAAAATATATTGAATGATTTTAATGTAAACTACGATAACGTAAAAAGTTTAATAGAAACTTATGTTGGATACGGTAATATTGAAATGAGTGAAAATGAAATTGCCTTAACTCCAAGAACAAAGAGACTATTTGAAATTAGTTTAGTTGAAGCAAGAAGTTTAAATCAAAATTATATATCCCCAGAACATATGACTTTAGCACTTATACGAGAAGGTGAAGGGGTAGCCTATACAATACTTTTAAATTTAGGAGCTGATCCATTAAAATTATATAAAGATATACAAAAGGCTATTAAAGGAGAGGAAAGTAATATCAAATCTCATAGCAAAAAAAATAAAAAGGATACAAAAACTCTAGATAAGTATGGAAAAGATATAACTGACTTAGCATATGAAGGAAAGCTTGATCCTATCATAGGAAGAGATAAAGAAACAGAAAGAGTTTTAGAAATACTTTGTAGAAGGATGAAAAATAACCCATGTCTTATAGGTGACCCAGGAGTTGGTAAAACAGCCATAGCGGAAGGGCTAGCTCAGAAAATAGCATCTGGTAATATACCAGAAATATTAAAGGAAAAAAGGGTTGTATCATTGGATATGTCTTCTGTTCTTGCAGGTTCAAAATATAGAGGTGAGTTTGAAGAGAGATTAAACAACATTATAGAAGAAGTTGCGAAGGCTGGAAATGTTATTTTATTTATAGATGAGATTCATACTATTGTTGGTGCTGGTGGTGCAGAGGGAGCAATTGATGCGTCTAATATATTAAAACCAGCATTAGCTAGAGGAGAAATACAATGTATAGGTGCTACAACTTTAGATGAATATAGAAAATATATAGAAAAGGATGCTGCATTAGAAAGAAGATTTCAGTCAGTATTAGTAGATGAGCCTACTAAGGAAGAGGCTATAGAAATTTTAAAAGGATTGAGAGATAAATATGAAGCACATCATAGAGTTCAAATTACAGATGAAGCAATAGAGGCAGCAGTGAAACTTTCAGATAGATATATTACAGATAGATTTTTACCAGACAAGGCTATAGATCTTATAGATGAAGCTGGTGCAAAAATGAGAATCGAAAATTTAACAACACCTAAATGTTTAAAAGATTTACAAGAAAAACTAGAACAAGCGACAAAAGAAAAATCAGATGCTATAACTATGCAAGACTTTGAAAAAGCAGCATCTTTAAGAGATAAAGAAAAATCAATAAAAGAAGAGATTGAAAAAGAGGAAAAACAATGGTCATCTAAAAAGAATGATGCAAATTCTATAGTAGATGCAAGTCATGTAGCAAATATTATTTCAAGATGGACTAATATACCAATTGAAAAATTAACAGAAACTGAAGCAACTAGGCTTTTAAAACTTGAAGAAATTTTACACGGAAGAGTTATAGGGCAAGATGAGGCTGTAGAATCTATATCAAAAGCAGTAAGAAGAGCAAGGGTTGGACTTAAAGATCCTAAGCGACCAATAGGTTCTTTTATATTCTTAGGACCTACAGGTGTAGGTAAAACAGAGCTTACTAAAGCTTTAGCACAAGCTATGTTTGGTGATGAAAATAATTTGATAAGAATTGATATGTCAGAGTATATGGAGAAACATTCTGTATCTAAGCTTATAGGGGCACCTCCTGGATATGTAGGTTTTGATGAAGGTGGACAATTAACAGAGAAAGTAAGAAGAAACCCTTATTCAGTAATCTTATTTGATGAAATAGAAAAAGCACATCCTGATGTATTTAATGCATTGCTTCAAATTTTAGAGGATGGAAGACTTACTGATGGAAAAGGTAAAACAGTAAACTTTAAAAATACCATAATAATAATGACTTCAAATGTAGGAGCTTCAGACATAAAAAAACAAAATACAATTGGATTTGCTAAGAATTCACTAGAAGCAAGTACAGGACATGAAAAAATGAAAGAAAATATTATGGAAAAACTAAAATTAACTTTTAGACCTGAATTTTTAAATAGAATAGATGATATAATAGTATTCCATAAGCTAAATGAAAGTGATTTATTAAAAATAGTAGAATTAATGATTAATGTATTATCAGATAGATTACAACAACAAAATATAAATATAAAATTTTCTAATGAAGCAAAGGAATTTTTAGCAAAAGAAGGTTTTGACCCAACCTATGGAGCAAGACCGTTAAGAAGAGCTATAACTAAAATTATAGAAGATAAATTAGCAGAAGAAATTTTAAAAGGAAATGTAAATACTGGAGACAGTGTAATTGTTACAGTAGATAATGATAACTTAAAAATAACTAAAGAATAATATTAGTAAGATATAAAGGTGTAATTTTATTAATGAAATTACACCTTTATTTTTAAAAACTGGAACATACTTTGAGTTATAAGTAAAAGGGAATATAATTAAAGTATTAAGAGAATAAAGAAATGAATTTAAAGAAATCAATTACATAAGTTTGGAGGAAAGGTTATGGCAAAGACTAAGAATGTATATGTATGCAGTCAATGCGGATATGAGTCGCCTAAATGGATGGGCAAATGCCTTAATTGTAATAGCTGGAATACTATGATAGAAGAAGTTAAGGTCCCAGAAAAGGCAGTTGTGTTTAATAGAGCGGTTACTATAAGTGGCGGAGGGAAGCCACAGAATATAAAAGATATAAAATCAAGTCAATTTGAAAGATTTGATACAGGAATTAATGAATTAAATAGAGTAATTGGTGGTGGATTAGTCAAAGGTTCGTTAACGCTTATATCTGGAGATCCAGGAATAGGAAAATCTACAATACTACTACAAACTGCTAAAAGGATAGCAGATAAGTATGGAAAGGTTTTATATGTATCTGGTGAGGAGTCAGAAGAACAAATAAAAATGAGAGCTGAGAGATTAGATTGTATAAGTGATAATTTATATATTCTTTCAGAAACTAGTATAAATTTAATTGAAGAACATATAGAAAATATGAATCCTGTATTTGTAATTATAGATTCTATTCAAACTTTATTTAAATCTCAAATAACTTCAGCACCAGGAAGTGTTTCTCAAGTTAGAGAGTGTACAAACGATTTAATGAGAATAGGCAAAACAAAAGATATACCACTTTTTATAGTGGCACATGTGACTAAGCAGGGGGAACTTGCAGGACCTAGAGTATTAGAACATATGGTTGATACAGTTTTATATTTTGAGGGTGAAAGAACACAAGAGTTTAGAATTCTAAGGACCATAAAGAATCGTTTTGGAACCACTAGCGAAATTGGAGTCTTTGAAATGAGAGAAAGTGGACTAGAAGAAATTTTGGATGCATCTAGTGTGTTTTTGCAAGAAACATCTTTTGAGCAAGAAGGATCTGTTGTCATTGCAACAATAGAAGGTACAAGACCATTATTAGTAGAAATACAGGCATTAGTAAGTGAAACTAAAGCAGTTATGCCAAGAAGAACTTCAGTAGGGATTGATCATTCAAGGATGAGTCTTATTTTAGCTGTTTTAGAGAAAAAATTAAAAATACCTTTTTATAGTAGTGATGTTTATGTTAATGTAGTTGGTGGGTTAAATTTAGAAGGGACATTTGGAGATTTAGGATTGGCAGTGGCATTAATATCTAGTGCTAAAGGTAGAACAGTGAAATTAGAAAGACCACTATTTGTTGGTGAAGTTGGACTAACAGGAGAAGTTCGACCTATATCCAATATAGAGAGGATTGTAAATGAGGGACAAAAAATGGGATTTAAAAATATTATAATGCCTTATAAAAGTAAAGAAAAATTAGGCGATAAATTTAAAGGGGTAAATATTATAGGGATAACAACGGTTAAGGAAGCAATGGGGAAAGTATTTTAAGGTTAATATTTTTTTGTAAAAGCATTTTATTATAATATTAATTTAGTATATCATACTTATGCAATCACTTATTGGGTTATAAAAATTGAAGGAATTTTGAATAATGAAGGGAGTGAAACCCATTATTACTTTTATGAATTTGTAGTAGTGGATTATATGAAAGAAGAGAAAAATAATGAATTAATGAATGTGTTAAAAATGATGGCCCCAGGAACATTATTAAGAGAGGGTTTAGATAATATTTTAAGAGCAAAAACAGGTGGACTTATAGTTTTAAGTGATAGCAATGAAATACTAAACTTAGCTGATGGTGGTTTTAATATAAATGCTGATTATACTCCTGCATATATATATGAATTGGCTAAAATGGATGGTGCTATAGTTGTAAGCAGTGATTTAAAGAAAATTTTATTGGCAAATACTCAATTATTGCCTAATTCTTCAATAAATACATATGAAACAGGAACTAGGCATAGAACAGCACAAAGAGTAGCTAAACAGACTAATAGCATAGTTATAGCTATATCACAAAGAAGAAACATAATAACTTTATACAAAGGTGATTTAAAATATGTGTTAAAAGAAAGTAGTGAAATATTAGCTAAAGCTAATCAAGCTATACATACTTTAGAAAAATATACAGCGGTTTTTGATAAAGCTATTGTAAATTTAAATGTACTTGAAACTAATGGTAACGTAACATTAACAGATATTACTACAGCAATTCAAAGAGTTGAACTTATAATGAGGATAATTAAAGAAATAGAAACATACATTTATGAACTTGGAAATGAAGGTAGACTAATAGATATGCAACTAAAGGAACTTATAAAAAATGTTGAAGAAGAGGCAATATATCTTATGAAAGATTACTGTGGACAGGATATTTGTTCAAGTAATATATATAAAGGCTTGGCAAAGTTAACAGAAGAAGAACTTTTAGATTTGAATAATATATCTAAAATATTAGGTTATTCTAATTGCTCGTTAACAGAAACTATAGTTTATCCAAAAGGATATAGAATTTTAAATAAAATATATAGATTGCCATCAACAGTGATAGAAAATTTGGTAAATCAATTTAAAGAATTAAGATTTATTATATCAGCAACAGTAGAAGAACTAGATTCAGTAGAAGGTATTGGAGAGATAAGAGCTAAATACATTAGTGATTGGTTTGAAAAATTTAAAGAGCAATATCATATTCAAAAACAAATATAGCACAAATTTAAATTTGTGCTATATCTTATAAATTACTTTAAGGTGTATTTTCCAAGTGAAACCATATTTTTATACTCTTTTAGTAAAACATCATAAATATTCAAATTAGTGCAATTGCATAAAGAAGCTATATAAAAGAAGTGGTTACCTAATTCTTTTTCAATAACCTCTCTACAATTATCACAAAGTTTGCCTTTAACATGTGTATCAAAACAACTTTTAAAAGAATCAAAATCAGAAGTATCAAAATCATTAGGTGCCTTTTGTTTTGACGCTTCAATTTGTAGACAGCCACATGAAGTTATACACTTTACAATAGATCTATTAACCCTAGATTGGGATTCATCAAGTTTGCTCATAATGTCTAATATACTTCTGTGTCTAAGTAAGCAATCATCAACTGAATTTTGAAACTCATCAAAAATTAAATCTTTCATTTTTATTCAACTCCTTATAAAAAACACAACTAAATCTTATTCTTGTAAAAAAGCTAGAGGAGATGTGATGACTCTATAATATATTATTAATTTAAATAATGATAGGGGGTCAAAGTGAGGAAATTTTTGAGAAAAATATAAAAATGTTTCTGAATTTTAACTTTTATAAAATAAATAGTGATAAAATATTTGTAAAATATATATCTCTATTGAAATAATATATTTGATAATATATATTATTTATAAAGATAGGATAGTATTAGTGGTATTTGTCAATAATTAAATTAGGAGGTGAATATTATTGATTAAAAAAATATTAAGAGTGCTTATAACTTTAGGGGGAGGAAGTTTAGGTTACATAGTAGGAAAACTAGTAATAGATTATAATTTATTATCTAAAATAGGAATAATGTCAACATCGTCAGTTAAAGGAATTTTATTTATTATATTTTGTATTTTATTATTTTTGTTGTTCTTTTACTTTATATCTGCATATGTAACTAAACTTATTATTAAAACGATAGATTGTGTAGAAAAGAGATTACAAAAATTACCAACAGCAGATATGCTATTAGGACTAGCAGGTGCAGTTTTAGGTTTAATTGTTGCTTCATTGCTAGCAAATTTAGTAAAAGCAAATTCTGCTATTTCAACAATAATAGTGTTTATAGTAACTGTCATATTAGTTGTGGTTTGTGCTGATATGGCAATTAGGAAGAAAGAGGATATATTAAATCTTTTTTCTAATATGAAAAAGGGATCAACGTCAAAAGATGGCAAATTAAAAAATATTCCAAAAGGTACTGCTAAAGTACTAGATACTTCAGTGATAATAGACGGAAGAATTTTTGATCTTTGTCAAACTGGATTTATAGAGGGAACTCTTGTAATACCTAACTTTGTATTAGATGAGCTAAGACATATAGCTGATTCTGGCGATGGGTTAAAAAGAAATAGAGGAAGAAGAGGACTTGATATACTTAACAAAATACAAAAGGAGTTAAGTATAAAAGTTGAAATTTGGGAAGGTGATTTTCCAGAAATTGCAGAGGTTGATAGTAAGTTACTAAAATTATCACAAGTTTTAAATGGAAAAGTAATAACAAATGATTATAACTTAAATAAGGTTGCAGAAGTTCAAGGTGTTCCAGTGCTGAACATAAATGAGTTAGCTAATGCTATAAAACCAGTAGTTCTACCAGGAGAAGATATGAAAATACAAATAGTTAAAGATGGTAAAGAATCTGGCCAAGGACTAGCATATTTAGATGATGGAACTATGATTGTTGTTGAAGACGGTAGAAATCACATTGGTGATATTGTTATAGTAACAGTTACATCAGTGTTACAAACAGCAGCAGGAAGAATGATTTTTGCAAGAATTAGAGAGGAAGTAAAAATGTTAAATGGCAAATAAAGTGATAGTATTAGCAGCAGGAAGAGGAAAAAGGATGGGCGCTAATAAAAATAAGCAATTTTTAGAACTTAATTGCAAGCCCATACTATATCATACACTTATGGCCTTTAATAATTGTAATCTAATTGATGAAATCTTATTGGTTGCTTCTGAAAAGGAAATAGATTATTGTAGACGTGAAATTGTTGATAAGTATAAAATTGATAAAGTAAAGAAAATAGTATGTGGTGGTAAGGAAAGACAACATTCTGTTTTAAATGGGCTTAAGGAATTAACAGATTGTGATACAGTTCTTATACATGATGGCGCAAGACCTTTTATTGACGAAAAAATCATAGAGGATGGAATAAGATATTCTAAGATCTATGGAGCCTGTGCTTGTGGAGTATTACCTAAAGATACTATAAAAATAAAAGATAATAATGGGTTTTCATTAAAAACACCAAATAGAAATGATTTATTTGCAGTTCAGACACCACAGGTTTTTAAATACGATTTAATTTTAAAATGTCATGAAAATATTTTAAAAGAAAATATAAGTGTTACTGATGATACTATGGTAGTGGAACATTATGGGAATAAAGTATTTCTTTATGAGGGGAGCTATAATAATATAAAAATAACTACCCCAGAAGACTTATTATTAGCTGAAAAGATAATAGAAAATACAATATAACAAAATTAATTCTAGGAAAGTAAAAATTATAAAAAATATAAATTACTTTCCTTTTTTTTATCTTGACATGATTTTTTTAAAATGGTATATTAAATTTACTTTTATAAAAGAATAATGGTAAGCGATGATAAAGAATAGTAGAAATTACTATACAGAGAGAAAACTTTATGCTGAGATGTTTTCACCAATTTCGAACCTACTTTTGAGCAGTAGCAAAAACTACCGGTAATAAATACCGATATCAAAATGAGAGTACAAAATTTAGGTGGTACCGCGATATAACTCGCCCTAAAACAGGGACGAGTTTTTTTTATACAAAAAAATAAGTGTATATAGATTTAAGGAGTGTGGCAAGATGAGAGTATCAAATATGTATTTAGGAACATTAAGAGAAGTTCCAGCAGAAGCGGAAATATTAAGTCATCAATTAATGTTAAGAGCTGGTATGATGAGAAAGTTAGCATCAGGAGTGTATAACTATTTACCAATAGGTCTTAAAGTGCTAAAAAATATTGAAAACATTGTAAGAGATGAGATGGATAAAGCAGGAGCACAAGAATTCTTATGTTCAGCGTTGCTTCCTTCAGAACTTTGGAAGGAATCTGGAAGATGGGATGTTATGGGGCCAGAAATGTTCAAATTGCAAGATAGAAATGAAAGAGAATTTTGTCTAGGACCAACACATGAAGAAGTGTTCACAGATTTTGCAAGAAATGAGATAAAATCATATAAACAATTACCAATAAATTTATACCAAATTCAAACAAAATATAGAGATGAAAGAAGACCAAGATTTGGAGTAATGAGATCAAGAGAATTTGTTATGAAAGACGCATATTCTTTTGATAGAGATGAAAAAGGACTTGATTTATCATATGATAAAATGTATGAAGCATATTGTAACATATTTACTAGATGTAGATTAGATTTTAGTCCAGTAGAAGCAGATTCAGGAGCTATGGGTGGATCAGGATCAGCAGAATTCATGGTTAAATCAGAGGTTGGAGAAGATGAAATAGTATTCTGTGATGAGTGTAAATATGCTGCAAATGTTGAAAAAGCACCAGCTACAGCAGAAGAAGGACCAGCAGAAGACTTAAAAGAATTAAATAAAATCCATACACCAAATATAAAAACTATAGATGAATTAGTTAATGGGTTAGGAATAAATAAGAAAAAGTTAGCAAAAACTTTATTATTTAAAGCTGATGAACAAATAGTTGCTATTATGGTAAGAGGCGACAGAGAATTGAATGAAATAAAGGTTGCAAATGCACTAGGTGGTGTGGTAGAATTCATGATGTGTGATAGTGAAAAAGTTATCAATGCAACTAACGCGCAAGTTGGTTTTGCAGGCCCAATAGGAATAAAAGTAGACAAATTGTTTATTGATGAAGAAGTTACTAAAATGAAAAACTTTGTTATTGGAGCTAATGAAACAGACTATCATTTTGAAAATGCCAACTATGGAAGAGATTTTGAAGGAATTGTGGGAGATTTCAGAAAAATCACTGTTGAAGATAAATGTCCTAAATGTGGTGGAAATATCACAATTGCTAGAGGCGTAGAAGTAGGACATATATTTAAACTTGGCACTAAGTATTCAAAATCTATGAATGCAAATTTCATTGATGAAGATGGAAAAAATAAACCATTAGTTATGGGTTGTTATGGTATAGGTGTAAATAGAACAATGGCAGCTATAATAGAGCAACACAATGATGAAAATGGTATAGTTTGGCCTTTAGAAATAGCACCATATCACATTGTTGTAATTCCTGCTGTTATGAAAAATGAAGAACAAGTAGCAGAAGCGGAAAAAATTTATTTACAACTACAACAATTAGGAATAAAGGCTCTTTTAGATGATAGAAATGAAAGAGTTGGAGTTAAATTTAAAGATTCTGAGTTAATTGGAATACCAATGAGAATTACAGTAGGTAAAAAATTAACTGATGGAATAGTAGAATTTAAACTTAGAAATGGTGGGGAAGTTGAAGAAATTAAAATTTCCGAAGTAATTGACAGAATAAAGGTTGAATTTGAACAAAATAAGTTATAAAATAAAAGTAGATAATAACTGGCATGATTATATATTATAATCATGCTAGCTATAATAAAATATAAGGGTTTAAATGTAAGGGGCTATTATTAGTGTTATTAAAAAAGGGGAAAAACTAAATTAAATTTTCTGATAAGATATACGTTTCAAACAAAACTAATGTTTCAAACAAAAACGAATGTTTGGAACAAAGTCAATGTTTGAAACAAGAAAAATCTTTCAAACAAAAGGAGAGTAATAACAATGATAACATTAGCTGACGTAAAAAAAGCGCAAGAAAATCTTAAAGGGGTATCAAGAAAAACTCCGTTATTTGTATCATCAACTTTTTCAAAACAAACAGGATATGAAGTATATCTAAAATGTGAAAACAAACAAAAAACTGGTTCTTTCAAATTAAGAGGAGCTTACAATAAAGTAGCATCCTTAACTGAAGAAGAAAAGGCTAAAGGAGTTGTTGCTTCATCAGCAGGAAACCATGCGCAAGGTGTTGCTTATGCAGCTACAGCATTTGGAATTAAGTCTACAATATGTATGCCAGTTACTGCACCACTTGCAAAAGTTCAAGCAACTAAAAACTATGGTGCAACAGTAATACAACATGGAGAAGTTTATGATGATTGTTATGCTAAAGCAGTAGAAGTTCAAAAGGAAACAGGCGCTACTTTCTTACATCCATTTGATGATGATCAAGTAATGGCTGGACAAGGAACAATTGCTCTTGAAATATTAGAAGATTTACCAGATGCAGACGCTATTTTAGTACCAATTGGTGGTGGCGGAATTATTGCTGGTATAGCAGTTGCTGCAAAATCTATAAATCCTAACATAAAAATAATTGGAGTTCAAGCAGATGTGATAGCTTCAAGTAAAGTTTCCTTAGAAAAGGGAGAAGTTGTAACAGTTGATGGACCTAAGTCATTAGCAGATGGTATATCAGTTAAAACTCCAGGAAATAAAACATTTGAAGTAATTAAAAAATATGTTGATGAAATAGTTACAGTTACTGAAGATGAAATAGCAAGCGGAATATTCTCATTAATGGAAAGAAATAAAGTTGTAGCTGAAGGCGCTGGTGCTGTTGGACTAGCTGCATTATTATCAGGAAAAGTTAAAAATGCAGGTAAAAAAGTTGTTACAGTAGTTAGTGGTGGTAACATAGATATAGCTACAGTTTCTAAAATAATAGATAGACAATTACTTTTAAATAAAAGAAGAATAACTTTACAAATTGAATTAAAAGATAAAATAGGTGAATTAGGAAATTTAATTTCTGAAATAGCATCATTAGGTGGAAATGTTTATAAAGTAAAACAAGATAAAAACTGGAATCCAAAAGGATTAGAGATTTCTAGTATTGAAATTGAAGTAGAAACAGAATCTAAAGAACATGCAGAAATGATAAAAACATCATTATCAGCAAAAGGATATGCTATAGACGAATTAACTAAATAGTAAATAAATACGTAAGTATTTTTATAAAAGAGCGTTTATGACTTTCAAAAGTTGTAAGCGCTTTTGTTTTTGAAAAATTAATCAACTTATAATATTTTTATATAAAATGTAATGTTAAATTTCAAGTGAGTCAGAGCATGTCTCACTATGTTGAGTATCCAAGTTTTGGAGTGAATAAATTTAAGAGTCAACTTTGAATCCTATGAAAAGGTTATAATTAAAAAATAAAAATAAGAAAATTTTTATTTAATTATTTAATATGATAATATGTATTATGTAAAAACAACATAGAAAGTGAAAATCAATATAAATTGATATATAATATGTTATGTAGGGACACAAGTTTGGAATTGGATTTATTCACGAACTTAAAAATATTTTCATGTGAAATAGAATTTTGAGTTTAGATGTTTACAAGATTACATCACTATTTTGGGTATGGAAATTTTGGATGAATGAATTTTAAAAGTCAGCGTGGAAACCTATAAGAAAGATAAATTAAAACAAAGTATAAAATAAGGAGAAAATCATGGATTTTGATTTAATAAAAAATAAATTTTCAGAAACAGATATAATACAGCTAAATCCATTAGTGTTAGCATTAGCTGGGGATGCTGTATATGAGGTATTTATAAGAACATATTTAATAGAAAAATTTAGGGGTATGAATGTAAATAAATTGCATAAAAAAACAGTGAGCTATGTTAAGGCTAAATCCCAATGCGAATATATGAAACAAATTATTGATGAGTTAAATGAAAAAGAAATGGCAATATTTAAAAGAGGAAGAAATAGCAAATCGCATACGCCTAAAAATGGTGATGTTATAGAGTATAAATGGGCTACAGGTTTTGAGGCATTAATTGGATATTTATACTTAAGTGGAGAAACAGAAAGATTAGATTATGTATTAACAAAAGTTATAAAATATGAGGAGGAAAAAACTAATGTTGAAAGTTAAACTTATAGAACATACACCTAATCCAGAAAAAGTAGTAGCATCAGCAGCTAAACTTTGCTATAGCTCAGTTGGTGTTGATGAAATATTAGAAGGATTAGATGGAAATAAGACAAATAAATTTATAGAAATGTTAATGAACTATGGACACTATTCACCAGTAGAACATATAAGTTTTACCTTTGCTATAGAAGGGGTATCTAGAAGTTTAACACATCAATTGGTAAGACATAGAGTAGCTTCATATTCACAACAAAGTCAAAGGTATGTTAAATTAAAGCAATTTCAGTATATAGTTCCACCAAACATAGAAAAACATGAAAAGGCCAAAGAAATTTTTATAAGTGCAATGAATAAAAATCAAAAGGATTATGATGATATAGTTGAAATATTATATAATGATTTTTATAATAGTGAAATTCAAAAGTATATAGAAACTAATAAATTAGTATGCGAAGATGAAATAGATGAAAAAGTTAAAAAAAGAATTAAAAATTCTAGTGTGAAAAAAGCCATAGAAGATGCTAGATACGTATTCCCAAATGCATGTGAAACTAAAATTATAGTAACTATGAATGCCAGAGAACTTATGCACTTTTTTGCTCATAGATGTTGTAATAGAGCTCAGTGGGAAATTAGAAATATGGCAGATGAAATGCTTAAAGAAGCTAAAAAAGTGGCACCTACAATATTTAAATTTTCAGGTCCTTCATGCTTAAAGGGTTCATGTCCAGAGGGTACTATGACTTGTGGTGAAATCTTGAAAATTAAAGATAAATATAATCAATTATAAAATTTGAAAGAGGTTAAGTTTATGACTAAAAGAAAAGATGAGAATAACAGATTTAAAGAAAATAGAGTGAAAGAAAATAGAGTGAGAGAAGATAGATTTAAAGGAAGTAGAGTAAGAGAAGAAAGAGTGAAAGAAGATTTAGTGATAAGAGAAGACCTAATAGAAGGAAGAAATGCTGTTATAGAGGCGTTAAAGTCTGATAGAACTATAGAACAAATATTGGTAGCTAAAGGAGACTCTAAAGGATCTATAAATGTTGTTTTAGGATTAGCAAAGGAACAAGGAATTGTAATTAAGTATGTTGAAAGAGCTAAACTTGATGAAATGTCTCAAACTTCAGCACACCAAGGAGTTATAGCAAAAGTTACTCCTTATAAATATTATGATATAAAGGATATATTAGATTATGCAAAGTCTAAAGATGAAAAACCATTTATAATAATCCTAGATGAAATTGAAGATCCACACAATTTTGGGTCAATAATAAGAACAGCAGAAGTTTGTGGAGTACACGGAATTATAATTCCAAAAAGAAAAAATGTTGGGGTAACACCTACAGTTTACAAAACAGCAGTTGGGGCTACAGAACACATGAGAATAGCAAAAGTTACTAATATAAATACTACTATAGATGAATTAAAAGAACATGGGCTTTGGATTTATGGTGCAGATATGTCAGGTGAAGTATGTTACAAAACAGACCTAAGTGGAGCAGTTGCGTTAGTTATAGGAAGTGAAGGAAAAGGTATGTCAAAACTAACAAAAGAAAAATGTGATGTATTGGTTAAAATACCTATGGTTGGACAAATAACTTCATTAAATGCTTCAGTAGCAGGCGGAATATTGATGTATGAGGTATTAAAACAAAAGTCTTAATGACTTTTGTTAATCATTGTGAGAATAGTTTTTGTTGATGGATATAATGTGATAAACAGCTGGCCAGAACTAAAAGAAATAAAAGAATATAGTTATGAGTCAGCTAGAGAAAAATTACTTGACATAATGCGTAATTACTCAGCGTTTTGTGGTTATAAAATAGAAGTGGTATTTGATGCACATATGGTTAAAGGGGCTTATGAAAAAAAAGAAAAAAATGATAAGGTAAGTGTTGTATTTACTAAAGAGGGAGAAACGGCAGATGCATATATAGAAAAAAAGGTGAATCTTATAGGACGAAAATTTGAGGTATATGTGGTTACATCTGACTCGTTAGAACAACAAGTCACATTTCAAAGGGGCGCCAGTAGGATGTCTTCTTTAGAATTTTATCATGAAGTTATGAAGATTGAAGGGAAAATAGGAAAAAAATGTGAGAAGGTATACTCTCAGAAGAGGAACTTATTTGAAGATATGATAGATGAAGATATAGCAAAAATATTAGAAAAGATGAGAAGAAGTCAGTAATAGTGAGCTTGACGCAATTTTATAATACTGTATAATCTAAAGTAAATTCATAGTTAATTTTTGGAGGGAATGCTGTTGGAAAAAAGGGTTGACAATGGAGAAAATAAAAATTCCTTTATAGATAAAACGGATGAAGAAATAGTTATATTAGCTAGAGAAGGAAACAAAGAAGCATTAGATTACTTGTTATGTAAATATGAAAATTTTGTTAGGGGAAAGGCTAAATCATATTTTTTAATTGGGGCAGACAGAGAAGATATATATCAAGAAGGTATGATTGGATTATTTAAAGCAATAAGAGATTTTAGATTGGATAAATTGGCATCGTTTAAGGCATTTGCAGAGCTTTGTGTTACAAGACAAATAATAACGGCGGTTAAAACTGCTACTCGTCAAAAACACATTCCTTTAAATACTTATATATCTTTAAATAAACCAATATACGATGAGGAATCTGAAAGAACTTTGATGGATATAATATCAGGGGTTAAAATTTCAGATCCAGAAGAATTAGTTATAAGTAGAGAAGAATTACAAAATATAGAAAATGAAATAGGGCAAGTGTTATCAGAACTTGAAATGGAAGTTTTAATGTCGTATTTAGATGGAAAATCTTATCAAGAGATTGCTTGTGACCTTGATAGGCAAGCAAAATCAATAGATAACGCACTTCAAAGAGTTAAGAGAAAATTAGAAAAATGTCTAAATAAAAGAGTGTGATTTACGTTGACAATACATTATACATATTGTATAATGAATAACTGATATAAAGCAATTTATACGACGCACTTGAATAAGGATAATGCCCATATAGCTCAGTAGGTAGAGCGTCACCTTGGTAAGGTGGAGGTCACCGGTTCAATCCCGGTTATGGGCTCCAAACTCGTTGAGGGATGACAACACGCCAGGATGAGTTTATAGGATAAATATTTAAAGAATAAAAGGAGGAATTATAAATGGCAAAAGCAAAATTTGAAAGAAGTAAACCGCACGTTAACATAGGAACTATAGGACACGTTGACCACGGTAAAACAACATTAACAGCTGCAATCACAACAGTATTAGCAAACAGAGGATTCGCAGAGGCATTTAAATATGACGAA
>NZ_BAAABH010000042.1:0-23260 GCF_054767855.1 Clostridium sp. CTA-19
TAATTTAAGGGAGTAAATTTTGAGTTTATGATATTAAATTAAACAAAGTTATATTCAAAGTTTACAGCCGTAACAAGAAGGACAGGCGTACCAAAGTATATTTTCCATAAGTTATTTTTACAGTGAAATCGAAAGATTATCAATAAAACCTAAAGCAATCAAAGCCGGTCCTTAAAATAGTAGCTTTGCTGCGTAGATGTTAGGGACCGACTTCGAGTAATATTGGAGAGAAACTAAAATCAACAAAAGTATCAAGTCTAAAGTATAGTAAAGTAGCCAATTACGCGTCTGTCCCTCTTGTGATGAAAGTAGAACTTTAGAGGATTGCTTACTTAAATTTTGTTAGCAGAACTAGATTTAAAAATACGTTGAGAATTACTAAGAACGAAGCGAGTAGTAATAACCACAACTATTAACTATTCACTTTTAACTCTTAACTATAAAAGTTCCATTTGTAATGGATAGGTTAAAAACAAGTTAAATTTTGGTTAAAATTCAAAATTTGGTTATTATATATAATAGAATGATTGTGTGTAGCATTATATGGTTTAAAAGGAGAGATAAAATTGGATATTTTTACTATGGTTATTCAATTAATTGGTGGTTTAGGTTTATTCTTATTTGGTATGAAACTTATGAGCGATGGGCTGGAAAATGCAGCTGGAGAGAAGCTAAAAGGCATACTAGAAAAGGTCACTAGTAACAAGTACATAGGTGTTCTTGTTGGTGCAATTACAACGGCAGTTATTCAAAGTTCTTCTGCCACAACAGTAATGGTAGTTAGCTTTGTAAATGCAGGACTTATGACATTAATGCAAGCTATAGGCGTTATAATGGGTGCCAATATAGGAACTACAATTACAGCACAGATGGTTTCTTTTAAATTAGATGCAATAGCACCATTATTTATTGGTATAGGTGCAGTTATTATATTGACAGCTAAGAAAAAAAGAACAAAAGACATAGCATATATAACATTAGGATTTGGTATATTATTTTTAGGGATGGGTATGATGTCAGAATCCATGGAACCATTAGCACAATCAGATGCTTTTAAAAATATTATACATGTTATAGGAAATAATAGAATTTTAGGGGTTTTTGCAGGATTATTAATGACAGCGATAGTTCAAAGTTCTTCTGCTACAACAGGAATTTTAGTAGCATTGGCAACAACAGGAAGCATAGATATGAATGTAGCGCTGCCAATAATTTTTGGATGTAATATTGGAACTTGTGTTACTGCTCTTTTAGCATCTATTGGTTCTAGTAAAACAGCAAAAAAGGCTGCCTTATTACACGTTTTATTTAATGTTATTGGAGTAATTATATTTCTACCGTTTATGGGTATATTGGTAGATTTAGTAGAAGATATAAGCCCTTCAAGTGTAGCAAGACAAGTAGCAAATGCCCATACTATATTTAATATTGCAGTAACAATAATACTGTTACCTTTAGCAAAACTTTTAGTTGATTTAGTTAATAAGATAGTGCCAGGTGATGATGGAATTAGTCAAATAGGGCCTATGTATTTAGATAAAAAATTGTTAGATACTCCTATTGTGGCTGTAGGTCAGGCACTTAAAGAAACAATAAGAATGGGAGATATAGCAAAAGAAAATGTTACTTTAGCTATGAGAGCTTTTTTAGATAATGATGAGGAATGTATAGAAAAAGTTTATGCAAATGAAGCTATAATTAATGAATTAGATAAGGAAATAACAGATTATTTAGTTTTAATATCTGGACATGATTTAGCAAGTGAAGATAGTAAAATATTAAGTTCAACATTTCATGTAATCAATGATATTGAAAGAATTGGAGATCATGCAGAGAATATAGCGGAACTTGCACTAGAAAAAAGTAAAATGAATATAGAAATAAAAGGTGAAGCTAGGAATGAAGTAGAGGGCATGTATAGTAAAACCCTTGAATCACTTATGTTAGCATTAGAGTGTTATAGCACAAAAAATAGTGAAAAAGCAAAAAATATAAAAGAGATTGAAGATAGTATAGATAAGTATAAAAAGGATATTAGAGAAAATAATATACAAAGATTAAATAAAAGGATATGTAAAGCTAATGGTAGTGCTGTATTTTTAGATTTAATAAGTAATTTAGAAAGAATAGGTGATCATTCTACTAATATAGCAGAAAGAGCAATGTAAAATATTTCATTAAAGTGCATTAAAGTGGATTATAATATCTGCTTTAATGCACTTTTTCTATTTAAAAATATGGACATATTAAATCACACCATAAATAAGTATATTTTAGTGAACATTAAATAATACTACATTATGTATAGATTAAATAATGAATTAAAGTTGATGATTGTAGTAAAAAGTTACAAATATCATTAACTATAAAATTAAGCTAAATAATAAACAAGGAGGGAAAAGTATGGATAACTTTATAAATGTTACTTCTGAAATTGGAAAACTTAATAAAGTAATGTTACATAGACCAGGAAATGAAATAGAAAACTTAGTTCCTGAATATTTAGAAAGATTACTTTTTGATGATATTCCATATTTAGAAGTAGCTCAGAATGAACATGATAAATTTGCCGAAATATTAACTGAAAATGGTGTGGAAGTATTATATTTAGAAAATTTAGCAGCAGAATCTTTAGAAGATAAGAATGTAAAGGATGAATTTTTAAATCAGTTTTTAAAAGAAAG
The DNA here is from genome assembly GCF_054767855.1 of Clostridium sp. CTA-19. Lineage (NCBI taxonomy): Bacteria > Bacillati > Bacillota > Clostridia > Eubacteriales > Clostridiaceae > Clostridium > Clostridium sp. CTA-19. The sequence continues at coordinate 2,685 of NZ_BAAABH010000042.1, forward strand.
CCATATTAATAACATTGATATATATCAGGCATTGTATGAAAATCTAATGTCTAAAACAACTAAAGAGATGGTTGATACTCTTATGGCGGGAGTAAGAAAAGAGCACATAGAAATAAAAACAAGGCGTTCCTTAAGAGAGTTAATGGAAGATAAATACCCATTTTATTTAGATCCTATGCCAAATTTATACTTTACAAGAGACCCAGCTGCATCAGTAGGGAACGGCATTATAATTAATACGATGAAAACTTCAGCAAGAAGAAGAGAAACTTTATTTATGAAATATATTCATAAATATCATAAGGATTTTAAGATGTCTGAGATTCCATTATGGTATGATAGGGGCTTTAATTGTAGTGCAGAAGGTGGAGATGAGTTAGTATTATCAGACAAAATTATTGCTATAGGTTGCAGTGAAAGAACTTCACCAGAAGCAATTGAAGTCATAGCGAAAAATTTATTTGATAATAATACCTCATTCGAAAAAGTACTAGTTTTTGAAATACCATCACGTAGAGCATTTATGCATCTTGATACAGTGTTTACTATGGTTGATTATGATAAGTTCACTATACACCCAGGTATTGAAGGACCACTAAATGTTTTTGAAATTACAAAAGGAAAAAATGGAAGGTTAGATATAACTCATAATAAAAACACATTAGATAACATATTAAAAACTGCACTAAATTTACCAGCAGTAGATTTAATCAGATGTGGAAATGGTGATGAAATAATATCTGCAAGAGAACAATGGAATGATGGTTCTAACACTTTAGCAATATCTCCAGGTAAAGTTATAACTTATGAAAGAAACTATGTAACAAATGAACTTTTAACAAAACGTGGAGTTGATGTTATAACAATGCCAAGTGCAGAGCTTTCAAGAGGTAGAGGCGGCCCAAGATGTATGAGTATGCCTTTAAATAGAGATAACTTAGTGTAAATAATACTTAATATATGAAAGAAATTAGGAGGAAAAAATATGTTTAACTTAAGAAATAGACACTTTTTAACTTTAATGGATTTTACACCTAAAGAAATAAAGTATTTTCTTGAATTATCAAGAGACCTTAAAAAAGCAAAATATACAGGAACAGAAGAGCAAAATTTAAAAGGAAAAAATATAGTATTATTATTTGAAAAAGATTCAACAAGAACAAGATGTGCATTTGAAGTTGCAGCACATGATCAAGGTGCACATATTACTTATTTAGGACCAACTGGAAGCCAAATGGGTAAAAAAGAATCAATAGCTGATACAGCAAGAGTACTAGGCAGAATGTATGATGGTATTGAATATAGAGGGTTTGGTCAAGAAATAGTTGAAGATTTAGCTAAATATTCAGGAGTACCAGTTTGGAATGGATTAACTAATGAAGATCACCCAACTCAAATTTTAGCAGACTTTTTAACAATAACTGAGCATTTTGATAAACCATTAAATAAAGTTATATTTGTTTATAGTGGAGACGGAAGAAATAATATGGCAAATGCTTTAATGATTGGTGCAGCTAAGATGGGTATGGATTTTAGAATTCTATCTCCAAAAAGTTTATTCCCAGAAGAAGATTTAGTATCTAAATGTGAAGAAATTGCAAAAGAAACTGGCGGAAAAATTACTATAACAGATAATGTTGATGAAGGCGTTAAAGATGCAGATGTTATATATACTGACGTTTGGGTATCTATGGGTGAAGCACCTGAAGTTTGGGGCGAAAGAATAAAATTATTAAAACCATATCAAGTAAATATGGAAATGTTAAATAAAACAGGTAATGAAAACGTTAAGTTTATGCACTGTCTACCAGCATTCCATGATTTAAGAACTACTGTAGGAAAAGATATCAATGAAAAATTTGGATTAGAAGGTATGGAAGTTACAGACGAAGTTTTTGAAAGCAAACATTCAATAGTATTTGATGAAGCTGAAAATAGAATGCATACTATCAAAGCTGTGATGGTTGCTACATTAGGACAATAAATTAAGGTAGGGATACAATTTGAACTTTAAAATTATGAAAGAAATTTAATGATAAAAAAGAGAATAAATATAACTTTAAACCGTTATTTAGTTAGTTATTTCAAGAAACTCTAATAATCTTTTTCAAAATTTTTAGGACTAAACGGCTAGTGAAATATCTTTTAGAAATATCTAAAATAAATACTAGTCTATTTTTCAAAATACTACGTTAATAACAATTATTAATAGCTCCACTATTGATAATTGCTATTGCCTTGTATTATAAAAAATATACATTGTATTTGAAATCAGATATTTCTAAAGATATTTCAATGACGTCCTGTCTAGGCAGTCGCGAAACCCGTCCTTGGGTTTCGGTCCTAAAAATGTTAAAAAACATCATAAGAGTTTCTAAGCCACAACTAAAAATCATAACTAACTTAAATTTATACATCAAATTTTTGTTATCAGTTGAGAAAAATAAGTACAAATATAGTTAGTTAAGAATTAAGAATTTAGGATGAAAGTGGCAACCACTTTCTGAAAATGATTTTAAAAAATCTATCAATATAATTTGCTTTACAAATTTATAAAAAGATACGTTGAGAATTACTAGGAACGAAGTGAGTAGTAATAACCACAACTGTTCACTATTAACTCTTAACTTTTAACTAGAAAAGTCCCACAATTGTTCACTATTAACTCTTAACTAAAATAATCTGTTAGTTATTGATAAAATATTAATTTGAGTTTTATCATTTGATATATTCATAAATTAAACTTTAAAATTGTGTCCCTATAAATTTAAAAAATAATAAAACTAAAGAAAAGGAGCAAAACAAATGGATGGTGATAAAAAGTTAGGATTATCGTTATTAGTTGCTCTTGGAGTAGGCTCAATGATTGGTGGAGGAATATTTAACAGCCCTACTGATCTTATTAGTAGTACAAATCCACAAGCGGTGTTATTATCTTGGATTATTGGTGGTATTGGAGTTATATTTTTAGCTTTAGTGTTTCAATTACTTGCAAATAAAAGACCGAAGCTTATAGGAGGAATCTTTACTTATGCTAAAGAGGGTTTTGGTGACTTTACAGGATTTAATTCAGCTTGGGGATATTGGTTAAGTGCATGGCTTGGAAATGTTGCTTTTTTTATCCTTATGATTAAAACTTTAAATAGTTTAATTGGTGGAATAAGGCCTATAATGTCATTTTTAATAGCATCTTTAATACTTTGGATAGTTCATTGGATTCAATTAAAAGGAACTAAAAGTGCAGGTATAATAAATGCAATAGCAACAGTTGCAAAAATAATTCCATTATTATTAGTAATTATATTAGGATTTACAGTATTTGATTTAAATATATTCAACGTAGCAAATTGGAGAAACATACTTGTTGCAACAGGAGAACCTACAAATTTATTTAAGCAAGTTAACAGCGCAATGGGTATTATTTTATGGTGCTTTATTGGAGTGGAAGCAGCTACAGTATTATCAGAAAAGGCTGAGTCATCAAAAATTGTTGGAGCTGCAACAGTTTTAAGTTTAATTATAACATTAGCTTTATATATGCTTGTTTCTGTGGTATCAATGGGTGCAGTTCCAGGAAAGGTACTTTTAAATTCACAAACACCACTTGCCGATGTACTAGGAAGAACGGTAATAGGTAGGTCAGGACCATTAATAGTTAAAGTAGGACTAATTATTTCATTATTAGGTTGTTTAATTAGTTGGGTAATGCTTGCAGCAGAAATTCCTTATGTTGCTGCAAAAGGTGGAACAATGCCAAAATGGTTTATGAAACAAAATGAAAATGGAGTACCATCAAATTCACTATTAGTAACAGATATATTAACTCAAATCTTTTTATTATCTTTGCTTTTACCAGCACTTCAAGCAGCATATAACAATATATTTTTAATTGCTACTACTTGTATATTAATTCCATATTTATTTTCAAGCTTATATGCTATCAAGGTATCAAGAGAAGATAAATTAGGATTTAAAGATATGTTTATATCAATAATGGCATCAATTTATTCTGTATATGTAATTTTTGCAGTAGGACTACAGTATTTAGGTGCAGCATTAATAATGTATGCCTTAGGAGTAGGAATTTATACAAAAGCTAAGAAAGAAAAAAATGAAGAAATTACTTCAAAAGAAAAAGTGGCAATGACAGTAATAATAGTATTAGCAATAATTATGGTAGTAATGATCGGAACAGGAAAAATAAAATTGTAGAAGAGTATTTACAAAGAAAGGAGAATTATAAATGGCAAGAATAGTAATAGCACTTGGAGGGAATGCACTTCAAGCTAATCCAAAGGATACTACAGCAGAGGCGCAACTAATAACAGCAAAAGAAACTTCACAAGCCATTGTAGATTTAATCCAGGAAGGACATGAGGTAATCGTAGCACACGGTAATGGTCCTCAGGTAGGTCAAATTGTAGCTACTTATGAACTTGCAGCATCTGTAAATGAAAATAATCCGATAATGCCTTTCCCAGAATGTGGAGCCATGAGTCAAGGATATATCGGATATCATCTTCAACAAGCTATAAGAGAAGAACTTAAAAATAGAGGTTCAAATAAAGAAGTTGCAACAGTTATAACTCAAGTTATAGTAGATAAAAATGATGAAGGATTTAAAAATCCAACAAAACCAGTAGGTTCATTTTTTACAGAAGAACAAGCAAAGAAATTAATGGAAGAAAAAGGATATACAATGAAGGAAGACTCTAATAGAGGATGGAGAAGAGTAGTTCCGTCACCTATGCCAGTATCTGTAGTAGAAGAACCTATTATCAAAACCTTAGTAGATGCAGGTCACGTTGTTATAACTGTTGGTGGTGGTGGTATACCAGTGATAGATAAGGGAAACGGACAACTTGAAGGTGTGCCAGCAGTAATTGATAAGGACTTTGCATCCTGTAAAATAGCACAGTTATTAAATGCAGATACATTCATCGTACTAACAGCTGTTGAACAGGTAGCTATTAACTTTGGAAAGCCAGACCAAAAGAACCTTTCAAAATTAACATTAGATGAGGCAGAAAAATATATAAAAGAAGGACATTTTGCACCAGGTTCAATGCTTCCTAAAGTAAAAGCTGCTATGGGATTTGTAGAATCAAAGGAAGGTAGAACGGCTATTATAACTTCCCTTGAAAAAGCAAAAGAAGCTATTAATGGATTAACAGGAACAACAATAGTAAAATAAATTGCATAGTACATAAATAAAAGTATAGTTGCTTTAAATTTAATAAGTAGCTATACTTTTAGTATTTTAATTAATAGTTTTTTTTAGTTAAAAGCTTACTTTAGTTAAGAGTTAATACTAAACATATTTTTTAGGACCGGCTTTGATTACTTTAAATTTTATTGATAACCTTATGGTTTCAATGAAAAATAACTTATGGAAAATATATTTTGTTACGCCTGTTCTTCTTGTTATGGAGATAAATTTAGATAATAATTTTTTTAAAACTTTTCATCTAAGCTTAAGTTTTACTCCTTTAAATTTCAAAGAAAGTGGTTGTCACTTTCATCCTAAACTTTTAACTGTTAACTCTTAATTATTAACTAAATATGACATTGTATCTCTATGTAGTGAAGTAGGTTTTCATTTTAAATTATTTAAGAAACTTATGTAAAAGTGAAGGGAGGAGAAAATTTTGAGAGTATTAATAGCTGATGATGAGAAAGATATGGTAAAGATTTTAGACGCATATTTTAAGAAAGAAGGTTTTGAAACCATCTTGGCATATGATGGAGAGTCTGCTTTACAATTACTTTCATCTAATAAAGTGGATTTAGCTATACTAGATTGGATGATGCCACAAATTAATGGAATAGAAGTATGTAAATATATAAAAGAAAATAGTGATACTAAAGTTTTAATGTTAACAGCAAAGGTTCAAAATGAAGATGAAATAGAAGCTTTAAGTTGTGGAGCAGATGAATACATAAAAAAACCTTTTGATCCAAGGATATTAATTATAAGAGCTAAAAAATTATTGGATTTTAGTGAAGGGGTTAGATTTAAAGATTTAGAAATAAATTTAAAATCAAAAAAAGTTTATAAGAATGATGAACATTTAAATCTAACAAAAATTGAATTTGAACTTTTAGTATGTTTAATGAGAAATAAAGGAATTATTCTATCAAGAGAGAAACTTTTAGATTTAGTTTGGGGAATTGATTATGAAGGGGACTATAGAACTGTAGACACTCATGTTCGTAGATTGAGATCAAAAGTAGGTGATGAGATAATAAAAACTTATAGAGGATTAGGTTACAGTTTGGAGGAGGATTAAAATTAAAATAAACAAAAAACTTTCAATTGGAATATCTCTAATATTATTTTTGGTAACTATAGCGTCCATATTAATTAATAATTTTTTTATTGGTAAATACTATATTCATGAAAAAAGAAAAATATTAGATAAAGTAGAAAATGAAATAAGTAGTAGTTATGTTATAAAAGTAGATGAGATTCAGTCTATTGAAGAAGATAACAATGTTACTATTGCATATTCCTCATTAGATAGAGATATTGAAGACATTAACGGAAATATATTATCACAGTTCGAAAGCAAAGGCATAAAGTTAAATAAATTTTGGGTTACAAAAGATACACTGGACCAGTTAAGCGAAGGAAGTATAAACAAAATATATTATCAAGGTAAGGTAAAATATAAGTTTTTATCAAAATTTATATTGCATAATGATTATGTATTTGCAATAGGAATTTCACTACCTTATTTAGATGAAACAGTAAATATGGTAAATAAATTTAATACATATTTGATGATATTTTTATTAATTATAACTATAATATTAGCTATTATTTTTTCAAAGCATATAACAAGACCATTAGAAAAATTAAAACTCTTATCAAAAGATATAGCTAATTTAAATTTTAGAACAGAAAAAATAGAAACTAATGATGAAATCGGAGAACTTGCAACAAGTATAAATTCTATGAGTGTAAGTTTAGAAAAAGCACATAAAGATATAAATTCTCAAAATGAAAGACTTAAAGCATTAGTTTCTGATATATCCCATGAATTAAAAACGCCATTATCTTTAATTAATGTCTATGCACAAGGGATAGAAGACGGACTTGATGATGGAACTTATTTAGAAACAATTAAAAAACAAACAGAAAACATGAGTATGTTAATAGATAGACTTTTATATTGGGCAAAACTTCAAAAAAAACCTATTAATAAATCTAAATTTTCATTGAAAGATAGCGTTGTTGATATTATTAAAAAGTATAAATTGATAATAGAAGAAAACAACATTGAGTTAATATTAAATGTTAAAGAAAAAGAGAAATATTATATATATGCAGATGAAGAACAGATAGATATAGTACTAAATAATTTAGTAACCAATGCTATAAAATACACTAATAACAAGAAGATAGAGATTAGTTTAATAAAAAGTAAAGATGATATAAAAATAACCATTAAAAACGGAATAAGAAATCATAGTAGCAATGACATAGAAAGCATTTGGAAACCTTTTTACGTTCTTGAAAAGTCTAGAAACAAAGATTTGTCCGGTACAGGATTAGGTTTATCAATTGTAAAAGATATATTAGAGAATCATAATTTGAAATTTGGGTTTGAAACAAGTGATGGTAGTATAGAATTTTATATAATATTTTAAAGAGAAGCTTTAATTACTAATGACTAAATGGAGTAATTGAAGTTTTTTACAATAATTAACATAAATTAAATTATATAGTATAATATTATAAAATATACTTAAGTGTGTAATCGCAGAAGTGAAGGTGAAATTATATATTTTATTAAGGGGGTATTAATTTGGTTTCTGATTTAAAAGACAAAAAAATAGTACGAACTTGGATAATAGTATTAGTGTTAATTGCAATTTTCGGTTTAATATTATTTACGGTTTTTGGCACGGGAAAAATGTCTGAGAGTATTACAGGTAATGTGAAAATTGTAGAAAAGGAAGATATAACAGCTATAGAAGATGCAAAAAAATCAAGAAATTCTTATGCTTATAAATTAGATAAAGATGGATTATTTTATATTGAGATGTTTAAAACTAAGATGGACTCTGATGAGTATATAAGTGAAGGGACATTTGAAATAAGCAAAGAAAACTATGATAAATTAAATAAAGGAGAGTACTATTATTTTAAACTAATAATGAATGAGAAAACTAAAGAGGGAAAAGTAAAAGAAGTGTATAATGAAAATCCTGTTCAATAATAGGGGTTAGGAGTATCTAATATTTAGATGCTCTTATTTTGGTTTTTAGTATTATTTTCAACCCATTGTTATATCCTTCCGTAACATTAGTGTAACAGTAGAAACTTATAGTAATAATAAATATTTATTTTAAAGCTATTAGGAGGAAAATATTTTGAAAATAATAGGTAAGATAATAGGTGGTTTTACTATATTAAGTTTTATGTTGATAATATATGCTACGTACATAGAGAGAACTTTATTAACTGTGAAAAAAGAGGATATAGTTTTAAATGATAATTGGAAAACAGAGCTTAAAGTTGTTCAGTTTACAGATACTCAACTTGGAGAATTTTATGATTTAGATGAACTTGGACGGGCGGTAGAAAAAATTAATGGTGAAAATCCAGATATAGTGGTCTTTACTGGTGATTTAATAGACAATGCATCTCAATATGAGAGTTTAGATAAAATAGCAACTGTACTAAGTAATATAGAAGCAAACTATGGAAAGTATGCTGTATTTGGAAATCATGATTATGGTGGAGGGGCAGTAAATTATTATGAAGACATTATGAATGAAGCAGGTTTTAAAGTACTTAAAAATGAAAATGATAGAGTTGAATTTGATAATTTTAACTTAAATATTTTAGGTGCAGATGATGCTTTAATAGGAAATTATAGCCCAGAAGATACGGTTATGAATATTAGTAGTAAAGATGTTAATATACTACTATTACATGAGCCTGACCTTATAAGAGATTTTTTAGATTATCCAATTGATTTAACATTAAGTGGACATAGTCATGGTGGACAAGTATATATACCTTTTTATGGACCATTAAAAAAGACTTATTTAGCAGAAACTTATACTAAAGGTATATATAAGTTTGATAATGAAAAAAGTACAAAATTATATGTTAACAGTGGACTTGGAAATACAAAGTTTCCTTTTAGATTTTTTAATGTGCCACAAATTACAGTTTTTAATTTAAAAATATAAAATATTGTATTATAGTTAATGTAAGAATAGACTATAATAATATATAAATAAGTTTTGATATGGAGGAGATTAGAGTGTTTGAAAAAATAGATGATAAAAAGAAAACACTAGATTCTAAGAGACCGTTAAATAATCATCAATTAAAAAATCTTAAGAAATACTTTGATATAGAGTTAACATATAATTCAAATGCGATTGAAGGCAATACATTAACAATAACGGAAACCAAGGTTATATTAGAAGATGGAATCACTATAGGAAAAGGAAAAAGTCTAAAAGAACATTTAGAAGTTATAAATCATAAAGAAGCTATCGATTATGTTGATGATATAGTAAGTAAAAACTTAGATATATCAGAGAGTGTAATAAAAAATTTGCATTATATAATATTAAAAAGCATAGATAATAAGAATGCTGGCCAATATAGAAAAACTAATGTATTAATAAGTGGTAGTAAACATAGACCACCAGAAAGCTTTTTAGTAGAAGAAAAAATGAGAGAGTTATTGAGTTGGTATTTTGAAAATAAGAATATTTTACATCCAATACAATTAGCAGCAGAGTTCCATTTCAGATACGTATATATACATCCTTTTATAGATGGAAATGGAAGAAGTGCAAGATTACTTATGAATTTGATTTTAATGAGAAGTGGTTATCCTATAACTGTTATAGAAACAGAGCACAGAGAAGAATATATGCGAGCTTTAGAAAAGGCTTCTACAGAAGGAAGTTTGCATGATTTCATAAATTTAGTAGCATCACAAGTAGAAAAAAGTATAGACACATATTTATATATAATAGGTTAAAAAGCAAAGTCATTTCAAAAAAATATGGTATTGAAATGGCTTTATTTTTATATAATTTTTTAAAAATTTAAGTAAAATTTTGCATGTTGACAGTAAGAGCAAAAAGATATAAAATAGTTCGCATAGGAACTATTTTAATTTTAATGTTCTAATTAGGAGATGACATTTATGAAAAATTTAGATAAATTAACACCAAGAGTAAGTAAAAAAATATTATTATTAATTGGTGGAATAGTTTGGGGTTTTGCAGGATTTAGAGTATTAACTATAGGATTAAATGATGTAAAGATAAATAATGGTTATGGCATATTAAGTTTAATTATAGCAACTGTAATATTCTTTATGTTTTTTAAATTTATATTTAGTAAAATGTTAAAAAAACACACTAAAAGAATTATAAATAGTAGTTTAGAAAAGCATTGTGCATTTTCATTCTTTGATTTTAAAAGCTATATAATAATGGGATTCATGATTTCATTAGGTATAGGTGTAAGAAGTATAGGTGTATTTAACCCTGTATATGTAGGAGATTTTTATATAGGATTAGGCTTTGCACTATTTATTTCAGGATTATTATTTTTAATAAACTCATTAAACTTTCAAAGAACTATAGAGAAATATAAAATTTAGTAATTAAATTAAAAACCACATCTTTAAAGTAAAAGATGTGGTTTTTTAGCTAATTTTTAATTATTTAAATTTGCATCAAGTTTAAGTAGTGAGTCTATGAATGTTTCATTAAAAGTTTTAAGATCTAGTATGGAAGATGGCATATTTACTTTTTTACCATAGCTATCAAGTTTTAAACATCCTGTAGCAAGGTCTGATGAATTACTATTTATAGTAGCAATTTCATTTTTAAAAAGCTCTGGATTAGTTATATAAATAGCTGCAGCTACATCCCAGTTACAAAAACCATTAAATCCAGTTAAAGATTCATTAAGGTTACACCAAGGAAGTATTTTATCATAAATGTAATTAAGAATCTTATTAGGACTAGTCTTAATTTTTTCTAATTCACAAGGTCCAAATAATGCTTCCATAGTAGTGTGGCCATTAAGTATAGATATCCTAGATGAAGAGTTTATAACCTTACTAGATGCTTCAGGGTCACAAGAAAAGTTAAGTTCATTAACTTTGTGACCTGATATAATTAAAGGTTTTGTAATTCCACCCATAAGAACAATTTCCTTTACATTATCAAAAAAACTATTGTCATAAAGATATGCACCATATATATTAGTTAATGCACCAGTAGCCAGTACTATAATTTCTTTAGGATTATTCTTTACAGTATGGGCTAAAAACTTACTAGCATCACTAATTCTATTATTTTTGTCTTCACTACCTTTATAAATTGATATATTTAAATTTAAATCTTTAATTAGGCTTAAAGTAGTATCATAAACTACATCTAAAGAGCTATTTCCATAAGTTAAGGTAACCCCTTCAAGGGATATATCATCTTTACCTAAAAGATATAAAAGAGTTAGTCCATCATCTACATCACAATTAGGTACGCCCATAGTGTTATCACAATCAAAAATTATTCTTTTCATAAGTAGTCCTTTCAATCTATTTAAGTCAATTTTTTCTTAGCATTTTTATTAGAAGCAAATTTCTTTATAGCTAGTCCTAAAGCAACTAATGCTATTACACCAGTTATTATTCCAAGGAAAAACTTTGAACCTTGATCTATATTTTCGCCAAGCATTGAGTAGACTATTGTAGCAGGAAGTTGTCCAAGTCCAGTAGCCCAGAAAAAAGACCAAAGGCCCATGCTAGTAAGACCGGCAGCATAACTAACTACATCAAAAGATATAAATGGTAAAAGACGAGCTATTAATATTGCGTAGTTACCATATTCATCAAAAAAGTTATCTGTTTTATCAAGAAGTTTTGATGAAGCAAATTTTTCAGCAGCAGGTCTACCATAAATTCTAGTTATGTAAAAACACATTACTGCTCCAAGCATAGCACCAGTCCAAGAAATAAAAGCACCAAATGCCCAACCAAAAACATATGCGTTAGCAAAAGTAATAACAAAGGCAGGGAGAGGAGCTGCTATTGATTGGAACATCATAAGTAGTATAGACACTATTGGTCCCCATGCGCCAAAGGAAATAATATATTCTTTCAATTCTACTATGTTAAGAGTAGCTAATAAAGTTACAACATAGTTTAAGTTTTCTCTAACTGTTGGTACTAAAAAATATATAAGTATTAAAATTACTAGTACCGATAATTTATAAATTGTAGATTTTTTCATGTGGTTACCCCCTTTATAAATTTATGATTAAGAGTTCTTAATTTCTTTTGATTTTTGAAGTTTATTTTTTAGTATAAAAGATATACCAAAAAGTAATATAAGCATAAATATTGCAAAGATAAATTCTGGTGATTTAAAATCTAAGGCTTTATCACCAAGGTTTGAAAATACAACTACTCCTGGAATTATGCCTATAATTGTTGCTAGTAAAAAATTTTTAAATTTAATACCTGTAAGTCCCGCACCATAACTTATTATATCGAAGGGGATTAAAGGTATAAGCCTTAAAATTAATACAGTAAAAAATTCTCTATGCCCTTTTGATAAAAAATTAAAGCTATGTTTATTTTTAGTTAATTTTAAAATTAAATCTTTACCAAAATAAGAGGCTATAAAAAATGCAAGGCTACCTCCAAAAACAGCACCAATAATTGTGTATATGCTACCTTTAACCACTCCAAAAGCCATGCCACCTGCAACAGCTAGCAGTGCATCAGGAAAAAATGTAAGTGGAACAAAGGTAAACAAAATAATATAAATTATTGGTCCTAATTTCCCAAAGGATTCTATAAATTCTTTTAACTGCTGTGGAGAAGCTTTTCTTAAAAATTCCGTATTAGTGAAAAGAAAGTAGCAAATTATTAACAGCCCAATAAAGGAAATAATTTTAACATATTTATTTTTTTTCAATATGTGAATCCTCCTTAACCAAGTCCTTTTTTATTTTATATCTATTTTTCCAACTGCTTAAAGCGGATATATTTACTTTTCTATCAACAAAAAGAGTATCTTCATCTTCAAAAATTAACTCTAAAATATGATAGCTATTCTTGTCAGAGTTATTTATAGCAGAAAGACATCCACCACAATAGGTTATTACATTATCACTATTAAGTGAGTTTATGCAATTGTCTTTAGTTTTTTTAGATAATAATGGATTACTTAAATGAACAATACCACCTAAACCACAACAATTATTAGTAACATCTTTAGAATTTAGATTATATCCTAGACTTTCAACTACATACCTAATTCCATCACCAATTTCTTTGTAATCTAGCCCTTGGCAAGAATCTTTAATAGAGAAAGTTAAATTGGAGCCTAGGCCTTTTCCTATAGAGTTTTTAGGAATACCTATTTCACTAAATAATGACCAAAGAGAAGTAATTTTTATATCTTTAGTTTCATCTTTTAAAACTCTAAAACAAGATTGACAAGCTGTTATTATTTCAATATCATCATTGTTAAACTTTTTTAAAGAGCTTATAAACTGAGAAAAACGTTTGTCAAACAAATCACGTTTGCCAAGGTCTTTAGTAGGTTTGTTACAACAATTTAGTATAAGTCCTACATCTCCTAATTTTTCTTTTAAATAGTTATAGGTTTTAAGTGAAAGATTAGGGCTATATCCATTTAAAGAACAACCAGGCATAAAAAACTTTTTAGTATTTTTCTTTCCATAAACTCCTTTAAAGATAGTATTATTACTAAAGTTTTGGTGAAAATCCATAGCTTTATGACCTTTAATAGGCGTTTTACCGTTATTATCAGTTGTTATTTCTTCTCTTAATAAAAAGAAAAGTTGTCCTAAATCTATGTCTTTAGGGCAAACTCGTTTGCAACAACTACATAAGCTACAATAGTAAGGAAGATTTATATCAATAGATGAATTTTCTAAATCACTTATAAAAGATTTAGGTGATTTTATATATTCTTGTAGAAAAGGACAAATATTTACGCACTTTTTACAATTAATGCAATCACTTTTATAGGTTTTAAATATAGAAGTGTTTATAGTTTTTTTAGATTTAAACTCTGTTTTCATAAATAATCCTTTCCTCAACTTTTAATTTTTCAACAAAGGATAATGTATTGCTATCTTTTGTTGCTGTTGATTTGAAATATAATAAATCTTCCAAGGTATCTATATCACTAATTTTTTCAACAATACCATAGTTTTTATTATTATTTTTTATTATCTGTAGCGTATTTTCAAACACATCAAAATTGCTCCAACGAATTGGACAAAGTAGAACATCATCAATAAAATTTTTACATCCAATTAAATAGTAGCCACCATCGAAGGTTGGCCCAATAACAATATCTTTACTATCTAATACCTTAAAAGCATTTTTTATTATTTCGCTATTTAAAGTAGGTATATCACAGCCAGTTAAAACTACTTTTTCATAACCTTTATTAAGTAAAAACTTTATAGAGTTATTCATCTTTTCCCCAAGAGATTTACCTTTCTGTGGATAAAAATCAATAAAACTTGGAGTGATGTGGATTAAATCTTCAACATTACCATCATTTAAATAAGTTAAATATATATCTGAGTAATCTTTTAATTCATAACTCATATTAAATAAATCTTTTAAAAAGGCAGTATGTAGGCTAGCACACTCATCACCACTTAAAAAAGGCATTAAACGTGTTTTAGTTTTCCCACTAAGAGGGATTCGAGACATTATTACATAAGCATTTTTCATTACAATTCCCCCTTAATTTGTTAATCTACTGAAAAATATGGTTTTAATAGTTTCGAAATAAAATCTATATCTAAATAGCTTTTAATTTTCAAGAAAATCTCTTCATTTTTTATAAGTTTATCTTCACTTTGATATTTTACAAAAGCCATAGCACACCAACTTAATGCTCTTAAATATAAATAAGGATTATAAATATTTATAGATTCTTTTATATTTTTATATTTAAATCCACTTTTATTACAGTATTCTTTTAAAAAGTCATCCTTATTAATATCACTTATAATGTAATTACTACGCCAAAGAGTAGTTGTATCAGCTAAAAATTGAGTTAAGTCTTGGCATGGATGTGACAAAACAGGTTTTTCCCAATCTATTAAATAGTTTTCGTCTCCAATTATAAAATTATGTGAATTAACTTCTGTATTATTTATAGATAAAATAGGATTTTCTATGAAATATTTTTCAAGATGCAAATTATCTTCACACCAGTTAATATATTTTTCAAAGAATTTTTTAATTTTTATGTCAGGGATATCACTTTTAAAAAAGCTTTCTAAAAGCCAATTTCCTTCTTTTATTCTGTCTTGTAGAATATTATTTTCTATTATAAGTCCATGATTCTTAGGAACTTTAAGAGTATGTATTTTACTGAAAATATTTGAAGCTTTAATTAAGTCAGTAGAGTAGTTTAGGGGTTTACCTTTTAAAAACTCCATTATAAGTATTCCCAAAGGAAAGTTTTTTCTAGAACCATCTACATATATTGGTTTAGGCGTGACATTAGAACCTTCAAGAAGTTTTAATGCATTAAATTCATATTCTATTTGGTTATCCAATCTTAATTGGCTATCAGTATTAATTCTAAATACTAATTTTAAAGTTTTATCATATAAAATATAGTTAATGTTATATTCTCCTTGAGCTAGGAATTTAACTTTAAAGTTTTTATCTAATCCAACTTTACTGTATAGATTATTAATATTTAAATAGTTTTTTATATCTAATGAAAAATCCGTAGTCATTAAAATCACCTTATATCTTTGTATATTTTAGATAGTTTATCTGGTGGAGTTCCTAATAAATATAATATTTTTATTTTATGCATTAAAATATGGGTTTTAAATTGTCCTCCATTTATAAATCTTCGAGCTGAGGTACCTATTGGTGTTTTTAAAACTTTAGTTTTTCCTTCTCTTTTTAGTCTTGTAGAGAACTCCCAATCCTCCATAATAGGCATTTTTTTAAAACCTTCTAATTTGAAAAACACATCTTTTCTTATAAAAAGTCCTTGATCTCCAAAAATTAATTTTAGATATTTTGCTCTTAGATTTGAAGTATAGGAAATATATTTTAAAAATATGGTTTTAAAGTCATAAAAATAAAGTGAGAAACACCCACCTATAAAATTTTCTTTAATTGTTCTTTCTATATGATTAAAGCTATAATCATCAATTATAGAATCACAGTGTACAAACCATAAAATATCACCTTTTGCATTTTTTGCTCCAAAATTTAGTTGATTACATCGACCTCTAGGGGATGTTAAAACTTTTCCATATTTAGATGCTATAAGTGCAGTTTTATCATTACTACCACCATCTACTATAAGAATTTCTTTAGGATAATTTATGTTATTTAATTTTATAAGTAATTTTTCAATGTTTTTTTCTTCATTTAATGTTGGAATTATAACTGAAATCATAAA
Organism: Clostridium sp. CTA-19; assembly: GCF_054767855.1. Lineage (NCBI taxonomy): Bacteria > Bacillati > Bacillota > Clostridia > Eubacteriales > Clostridiaceae > Clostridium > Clostridium sp. CTA-19. Next base: position 19,167 of record NZ_BAAABH010000042.1, read on the forward strand.
AAATCCTCCATACCTATTCTACCTGTATTATAGCATAGGGTATGTGATACTCTTATATTTAAAATACAAATAGAACATGAAGTTTCTATAGTTTAATTAAATAATACATAAAAATAATTGTGTTTTAAAATTATTGTTTGTAGAATTGAGGTGAATAAAGGTAAATAAAAATACGTAGGGTTTTAAGATGGATATTAAAATTAATTAGTATAAAGAAGATAAATATATATGCTAAAATCCTATGGAACTATTAGAGATATAGGGTTTCAAATTAAATTTTAAACTTATTCATTTATCAAATGAGAAAATTTAAATTAATATCTTATCAATAACTAACAGAGTATTTTAGTTAAGAGTTAATAGTGAACAGTTAATAGTTGTGGTGATTATTACTCACTATATTCCTAATAATACTAAACGTACTTTTTTAGTACCAGCTTTGATTGCTTTAGGTTTTATTTATATTTTCTCTTAACTGATAACCAAAATTTGATGTATAAATTTAAAATAATTTTGTGCAAAAGGTAGTGTTGAATTTTAAGTGATTCGGAGCATGTATCACTATTTTAGGTATCCAAGTTTTGGAATGGATAATTTGAAAAGTCAACTTGGAACCCTATAGTTATTAAGGGGGAATATAAAAATGTTAAGAAATAATAAAAAAATAGTGGCTTTATTATGTGCAGTGGTAATGACATCATCTATATTTATAGGATGTTCATCTAATAATGAAGCTAAAAAAGATGGAAATAATGCAGCTCAAGAGCAAAAACAAGAAAATAAGAAAGAAGAAGATAAAAAAGAAACTGCAAAAGAATACATAAATAAAGACTATATAGTAGATGCAGATTGGTTAAAAGAAAATATTGATAATAAAGATGTAGTTATTGTTGATTGTAGAGAATCTAAAGATTATAAAAAAGGTCATATAAAAAATGCAATTAATATAGTTTGGAAAGACTTATCTAATGACGAAAACAATGTTTTAGATGCAGAAGCACTTTCTAAAAAACTATCAGAATTTGGTTTAGCAAAAGATAAAACAATAGTTCTTTATGGTGTTAAAGGTAGCTGGGGTGAAGACGGAAGAGTTCAATGGACTTTAAGATATGCAGGTCTAGAAAATGCTAAAATGTTAAACGGTGGATTTGATCTTTGGCAGTCTAAAGAATACGAAACTTCTAAAGAAGAAGTAAAACCTACTGCCGCAGAGGTTAAAGTTGACAGTTTTAAAGAAGATTTAAATATAACTACAGAACACTTAAAAGAAAATTTAGGAAAAGTTAAGATTATAGATACAAGAGAAAAAGATGAGTATGAAGGTGCTACAAAGTATGGTGAGGCTAGAGGAGGACATTTACCTGGAGCTATAAACATTAATTTTAGTACTTTATACAATGAAGATGGAACATTAAAATCACAAGATGAAATAGAAAAAATAATGACAGATAACGGAATAAATAAAGAGGATGAAATAGTAACTTACTGTACATCTGGAATACGTTCAGGACATATGGCTATGGTATTAAGATTAGCAGGATATAATAATGCTAAAAATTATGATGCTTCATATGTAGCATGGGCAGGAACACCAGATTTAGAAGTGGAAAAATAATATTTAAATTAAATTTATAAGCATAAAACTTTAAAGTTTTATGCTTTTTTTAACTTTAGAAGAGTATACTTAAAGTATATAGGCATTAAAGCCTATAATAATATTGTGATTTGAAAGCGAGATGGAATTGTGAGTGTAAAAATTAAAGATGTAACACCAAAAAACTGGAGAGAAGTTGAAAAACTTAGGGTAGGTGAGAATCAAAGGGCATTTATAGAGCCTAATAGTTACTCTTTAGCACAAAGTTGTTTTGAACCAGAATGGAAGTCAGTAGCCTTATATTGTGATAACTTATTAGTTGGATATGCCATGTATGGTATGGAAAAAACTAAAGGTAATGTATGGATAGATAGATTTATGATAGATAAAGACCTTCAGGGAAAAGGTTATGGAAGTCAATGTATAAAGGCTCTTATAAACCATGTAAAAAATATATATAATTGCAATGAAATCAGACTAAGTACTCATTTAAATAATAAATTTGCACAAAAATTTTATGAAAAAGTAGGTTTTAAAATAAATGGTGAGATAGATTCTAATGAACAAGTTATGATAATAAAGAATATATAGTTTAATTATGGGGCTATTACTAAACTAACTAAAGGTTAGTGGAGTAATAGCTCCTTTTATGTTTAAAATTTATTATATAAAAATGCAAAGTAGGCTTGACATGAAATGCAAAGCAAACTATACTAAAAATGTAAAGCAAACTATACAAACATTAAAATACATAAGGCGGTGTGAAAATATGAAAACTAGAATTTCACAGTTAAGAAAGGAGAGGAAAGTTACGCAAGAAGAACTTGCGTTAGCTGTAGGTGTTACAAGGCAGACTATTACGTCTATTGAACGTGAAAAGTATACTGCATCTTTAGTTTTAGCGTATAAAATAGCTAAATATTTTGATTTAGCAATTGAAGAGGTTTTTGATTTTTCAGAGGTGGGGGATTAGTAAAATGGAAAGATATAATGAAGTATTAAGAAAGAAAGTATTAATGTGCGTATTATTAATAGCTATAACTATACCAGTTATAATAACTTTAACAATGATAAATGCTAAAATACCAAGTAATCATTCAACAGATTTTATTAAAGGTGTTCAATTTGGTATGTTTTTTGGATTAGAAACATTACTTTTAATGAATATTATAAAATTTAAAAATGCTCTTAATAATAAGGAAAAACTTAAATTGTTATATATAAAAGAAAATGATGAACGTGAAAGGTTAATTTTATTAAAGAGCAGTTTAATGGCAATAAATATAATAACAGTTATATTAGCTTTAGGAATTATTGTATCTGGTTTTTATAATGAAATTGTATTTTTTACTTTAATAATGACCTTATTCATTGTAGGGGTAGTAAGGATTGGTTTAAAGATTTATTACAATAAAAAATATTAAATAATTAATCATGTAAGGGGTAGATGTTATGAAAGAGTTAAATAATTACACAAGGTTTGGAATATTGTTTTATGGTATGTTTCTAATATTTAATTGTATTAATATAATTCCTGAATTTATAAAAGGACTATGTGTAGGTATAGGGTCTGCATTAATATTTTTAGGAATATATTCTGAAAGGCATGATATGTCTAAACTTAAAACTTGTAAAAAAAGGCTGTTTAAAAAATTTATATAAAAGCGTAATAAACGTTTGGAAAAATAGACAAAGGACAAAAGATAATTTTAAATAGTTAAGAGTTTTAAAAAATTGACAATGGACAATGTTGGTTGAAACTGGAGTACCAGTTTCTTTTTAATTTAAGGGAGTAAATTCTAAGTTTGAGAGATTAAACTAAACAAAGTTAAATTCAAAATCTACAGCCATAACAAGAAGGACAGGCGTACTTAAGTATATTTTCCAAAAGTTATTTTCACAGTAATCATAATATTATTAATAAAACCTAAAGCAATCGAAGCCGGTCCTAAAATAGCAGCTTTGCTGTGTACATGTTCGGGACTGGCTTTGAGATATTGTGTTAGTAATATAAATTTAGGAGAGAATCAAGTGTTAGCGAAGAAAATAAATTTACCGTGCCTGTCCCATTTGTGATGGAGCCAATACTTAGAAATATTGCTTGCTAAGAAGTTTAGCTAAAACTGTGGTATTAGGGACTGACTTTGAGTGTTATAGAAGAAAAACTAAAACCAATAAAAGTACATACCTTAAGTATAGGGAATTAGCCCCAAACGCGTCTGTCCCTCTTGTGATGGAGGCAGAATTTTAGGAAATTGCTTGCTTGAAAGTTTTAGTAAGTTAATAGCTAAAAGTTTAAAAAAATTGATAGTTGACAATTGGGCTAGGGATTGACAATGGACAATTGACATCTCATAGGCCCCCGTGGAAAAGTAGACTCATAATTCGAATGGAACTATACTAGGATTAATGAATGGAGGGGTGCATTATGAGTGGAAATTTTATTAGAAAATATACTGAAGAAGAAAGAATGAAAATTGTAGAAGAGGCTTTAGCATGT
>NZ_BAAABH010000043.1:0-21251 GCF_054767855.1 Clostridium sp. CTA-19
CATTTGTGATGGAGCCAATGCTTAGAGGCATTGCTTGCTTAGGTGTGTTACTAAAACTGAATAATGGGGACCGACTTCGATTGCTATTGGAGAAAAATTAAAATTAACAAAAGCATATATCCCAAAGTATAGCAAAGTAGCCAATTACGTGTCTGTCCCTCTTGTGATGGAGGCAGAACTTTGAGTGATTGCTTGCTTAGTTGAGGTAGAGAGTTTGGAAAAATTGACAATGGACAAAGGACAATTGACAATGATGGAGGAAACTGGATTCCAGTTTCTTTCAACTTAAGGGAGTAAAAATTGAGTTTTAGAGACAAAACAAACTAAAACTATATTCAAAATGTACAACCGTAACAAATGGGACAGGCACGAATGGTTTATCTATATAAAAATAAAAATCAGCTCTTTGGATTTAATTACCATAAATAAAAAAAGGTTAGCCAGTCCCCAGGTAGCTACTATGTAGCGTAGTTGTTCGGGACTGGCTTTGATGTTTTAGATAGAAGTATAAAATTATGAGAGCATCAAGTGTTAGCGAAGAAAATAAATTTACCGTGCCTGTCCCATTTGTTATGGAGCTAAGACTGTAATTTATTACTTATTTAGATTTTATTAGCAAAACTAGATTCAAAAGTACGTTTAACATTACTAGGAACAAAGTGAGTAGTAATAACCACAACTATTAACTTTTCACTTTTAACTAAAGGGGTCCCTCTTTTGATGGCATAAAAATTTTGTATAATTGCTTAATTAAGTTTTGTACTTTATTTAAATTAAATATTTAATAAGATTAATTTTTCCTTTAAGAGATAAAACTAATAAAAATAGTAATCGATAATTGATTTACAGAACAAACTAAAGTACCATAAATATGTTATAATACATATTAACAAATAAAAATTATTGATTACCTTTATAATCTTAAAATTATATATTAATGAAAGGATTAAAATTATGAATAAAAAAACTAGAGACGAAGTTTTAAAAATATTAAGTGAAGTTTATGCTGGTGTTACTTGTGGATTAACTTTTAATAGCCCCTTTGAATTATTAATATCTACTATATTATCTGCTCAATGTACTGATGAAAGGGTAAACATAGTTACTAAAGAATTGTATAAAGACTACAATACGCCAGAGGCAATAGTAAAGCTTACAGAAGAAGAACTAGGCGAAAAAATTAGAAGTTGTGGATTTTATAGAAATAAAAGCAAAAATATAATTGGTTGTTGCAAAATGCTTCTAGAAAAATATGATGGAAAAGTACCAAGTGAAATGGAAGAACTTATAAAATTACCTGGAGTAGGAAGAAAAACAGCAAATGTAGTTATGTCCAATGCATATGGAAAGCCAGCTATAGCAGTAGATACTCATGTATTTAGGCTTTCAAATAGAATAGGTATAGCAAAAGGAAAAAATGTAGAAGAAGTTGAAGAAAAATTAATGAAAAACATCCCTAAAGATATGTGGAGTGATGCTCATCACTACTTAATATGGCATGGAAGGAAAATATGCAATGCTAGAAAACCAAAGTGTGAAACCTGTCCAATTATTCAATATTGCGAATATTACAATGGAAAAAGTAACTAGCATAAGTTATAATTTATATAGATAATAAATTTTTTTTAACCTATAAGATAGGAATCTAAAATCAACCCTTAAATCACATCTGGAAGATTTTGATTCTTAGAAATTTGATGACAAGCTTATAAATATTTCAAGTTGACGTATGCTTTAAAAAGTTAGCTTGTTTTACTTAATATATCATAAGGGGTGTTTTAAAAATGTCTATAGCAGAAGAAGCTTTAAAAATACACAAAGAAAAAAGAGGAAAATTAGAAGTAGTTGGTAAGATGAAAGTTGAATGTAGCAAAGATTTATCTTTAGCTTATACTCCAGGTGTTGCAGAGCCTTGTGTTCAAATCGCAAAAAATAAAGAAGCAGTTTATGACTATACAATTAAAGGGAATACAGTAGCAATAGTTTCAAATGGTACTGCCGTTTTAGGACTTGGAAATATAGGGGCAGAAGCTTCTATACCAGTAATGGAAGGAAAGGCTTTACTTTTTAAAGAATTTGGAGGTATAGATGCATTTCCGATATGTTTAGATACTGAAGACCCAGAAGAAATTATAAAAACTGTAAAACTATTATCACCAGTTTTTGGAGGTATAAATTTAGAAGACATAAAAGCGCCTGAGTGTTTTTATATAGAAAAAAGATTAAAAGAGGAATTAGATATACCAGTATTCCATGATGACCAACACGGAACAGCAGTAGTAGTTCTATCAGGAATATACAATGCATTAAAAGTTGTAAACAAAGAGTTAGAAGATGTTAAAATAATAATAAATGGTGCAGGTTCAGCAGGTATAGCTATTTGTAAGTTGCTTTTAAATGCTGGAGCTAAAAACATAATTATGTGTGATAGACATGGAGCAATAACAGAAAATCAAGATTTTATAAATGATGCTCAAAAAGCAATAGCAAAAGTTACTAATAGAGAAATGGCAGAGGGTGAGCTTAAAGATGTAATAAAAGGTGCAGATATATTTATAGGAGTTTCAGCACCAGGAATATTAACAAAAGAAATGGTAAGTTCAATGAATAAAGATTCTATAGTATTTGCTATGGCAAATCCAGTGCCAGAAATAATGCCAGATTTAGCTAAAGAAGCTGGTGCAAGGATTGTAGCAACAGGACGTTCAGATTTTGACAACCAAATAAATAATGTTCTAGTATTCCCAGGAATATTTAAAGGGGCATTAGAAGTTAGAGCAACAGAAATAACAGAAGAAATGAAACTTGCTGCAGCTAGAGGAATAGCAGGACTAATAAAAGAAGAAGAGTTAAGTGAAACTTATATAATACCAAAAGCTTTAGATAAAAGAGTTTCAGATTCAGTTTCAAAAGAAGTAAAAAGAATAGCAAGAGAATGTGGAGTAGCACGAATTTAATAAAATTATTTTCTTAAAATTCGTGAATATAAAAAAATAAAAAGGTAATAATATAATTACCCATCTTAATTACATTAGGCATATAAATTATAACTTTTTAAAGTTGGAGATAGTTTATATGCCTATATGAAATGATTTAATGATTTCCAATTTTCTCAAACTACCCTAAAATGTCTATTCATATGAGTAGACATTTTTTTATTTTTTAAACAATATTTAAAAAAAATGAAAAATATATAAATATATACAAAATATTTACAAAAAATAATCAGAATAGTATACTTAAAGTTGTTTAGAAAATTAATATAATAAGTGGAGGGAAAAAATGAGCTTAATTAAATGTATAGATGATTATGGAATACATAGTAGCAATAAAATGGCCCATATAAGTGAAGATAACTCAATAACTTATGGCGATTTGAAAAAGTATTCTGATGCATTAGCAAATTACTTATTAAAAAATTATGGCAATGAGAACACACCTATATTAGTTTATGGTCATAAAGAAAATGAAATGCTTTGTAGCTTTATAGGTATTGTGAAATCTGGACATTCTTATGTACCTATTGATAGTTCACTGCCAGTTGAAAGAGTAAGGGATATAATTGAAGTATCTCAGCCACATATAATTATATCCATTGAAGAAATGCCTTTTGAATTAGAAAATATAAAAATAATAAATTATAACACTCTTATAGAAATATTTAAAACTAGTGAAGTGGAAAGCATATCAGAGGAATACTACGTAAAAAAAGAAGATGTATATTATAGTATATTTACATCTGGAAGTACAGGTAGACCTAAAGGAGTGCAAATTACTTTAGGATGTCTTGAAAGTTTTGTTAAGTGGGGATTAAGTTTATGTAATGATAAAGAAAAGGTATTCATGAACCAAGCTCCATTTTCATTTGATTTATCAGTTATGGATACTTACTTAAGTTTAGCAAGTGGTTCAACACTTTATAGTATAAATAAAAAGATGATAAGCAATATGAAAGAGCTTTTTAAAAGCTTTGAAACATCTAATATAACAACGTGGGTATCTACACCATCTTTTGCTGATATGTGCTTATCAGATAGTAACTTTAATGAAAAGCTGTTAGATAAATTAGACACTATGTTATTTTGTGGAGAAACTTTAACTAATTCCACAGTTTCTAAAATAAGACAAGCATTTCCTAAAGTAAAAATATATAATACTTATGGACCAACAGAGTCTACAGTGGCAATAACTTCTATAGAGGTTACTGATAAGATAAATGAGGATTTTGCTCCACTACCTGTAGGATATAGCAAAGAAAATACATGGCTATATATTATGGATGAAAATAAAAACATATTACCGGAAGGTGAAAAAGGAGAAATTATAATAGTTGGGGATAGCGTAAGCATAGGGTATATGAACAACGAAGAGATAAATAAAAAGTCCTTTGGAACTATGGAAATTAACGGTAAAACATATAGAATGTACAAAACTGGAGATAAAGGATATATGAAAGATAATCTTTTATTCTATTGTGGAAGATTAGATTTTCAGGTGAAACTAAATGGATATAGGATAGAACTTGAAGACATAGAGAACAACATAAAAAATATAGATTTTATAGATAACACAATAGTATTACCACATGAAAAAGAAGGAAAAATTCAATATTTAATAGGTGTTGTAACATTAACTAAAAGAGTTGAAGAAAAAGATTTTAAAATAGTATCTAATATAAAAAATAAATTAAAAGAATATATACCAGAATACATGATTCCAAGAAAATTTGTAATTAAGGAAACATTGCCAATGACTCCAAATGGAAAAGTTAATAGAAGAGCACTAATGGAGGAAATGAAATGATACCATTTGATGGATTACTATTCTTTTATATTGTCTCTTTATTAATATTACCTATTATAATTATGGGGCTTAAAGGTAAAAAAATCACTAATTACAGCATGATGGTAAATGTTGTAATGATACTTATGATTTTTTCAAGTTCCCAAAAGCAATTAGGACAACTAGTTATATTTTATATATTACAATTGTTATTAGTTAAAAGTTATATTGTAATACGTAAACGTAACGATTCAAGAAAAATACTTTGGGTAATGATAATTTTATCATTATTACCGCTAATTTTAGTAAAATGGGGACATGTTATATCAAGTCAACCTAAAGGCTTTTTCGGATTTTTAGGGGTTTCCTATTTATCATTTAAATCATTACAAATGCTAATAGAAATATATGACGAATTAATAAAAGAGGTTAAAGTATTAGACTTTACTTATTTTATGTTATTCTTTCCTACAATAAGTTCAGGACCTATAGATAGATCAAGAAGATTTACAGAGGATATATCAAAGCCAATTGAAAAAGATGAATATAAACTTCTTTTAAAAGAGGGTATACTAAAGATTTTCCTTGGGGTTCTATATAAATTCGTAATAGGTGCTCTTATATATAGCTTATGGATGAGTAAAATTGGTGAAGATAAAAATTTATTAAATATAGTAAGTTATATGTATGCCTATAGTTTTTACTTATTCTTCGACTTTGCAGGATATAGTTTAATGGCTATAGGGTTAAGTTATATTATGGGAATAAAAGCTCCAGATAACTTTAATTTACCGTTTATAAGTAAGGATATAAAAGACTTTTGGAATAGATGGCATATGTCTTTATCCTTTTGGTTTAGGGATTATTTTTATACAAGATTTGTAATGTCCGCACTAAAAGGTAAATGGTTTAAAAGTAGGTATACAGCATCTTACATAGGATTTATATTAATAATGACTACAATGGGAATATGGCATGGAACTGAAATCTTTTATATAATCTATGGATTGTATCAAGGATGTTTAATAGTCTTAACGGATTATTATCAAAGAAAAAGTAAATTCCATAAAAAAAACAAAAAGAAAAATTGGTATATATGTTTAACAACATTTGTAACATTCAATTTAGTTTGTTTTGGATTTTTAATATTTTCAGGATATTTATTTAAATAAGATATAAAAAACTTTAATTTTAGGAGGATAATGAATTATGAAGGAAAAAATATTAGATATAATGGTTGAAATTACAGGAGTAGATGAAATAAAAGAGGATTTAGACATTGAACTTTTTGAAGAAGGAATTTTTGATTCTCTTGCAATAGTAGAATTTTTAATTGAATTAGAGAAGCAATTAGGTCTAAAAATTGAGCCAACAGAAATTGAAAGAGAGGATATAGAAACTCCAAATAAAGCAATAGAGTTTATTACTAAAAGGAGTTAAGTTATGAAAAACGCTGTAAGAACTATAATTGGTATAGGATTATTTTTTGTTTTATCCATAGGTTTTCTTACTGGTAGTCAAATTTATTTAAAGTCAAAATTAGAATCAAAATATAATGACAATGTAGATAAAGCACTAGCTAAAGATTTATCTGTAGATAAATTCCAAGGGATATATATACAAAATAAGGAATTAGAAAATAACAATTTAATGTTGTATGGTTCATCAGAACTGTCAACAACATTTATACCACAGCATCCAAACAACTTTTATTTAGATAAAGAAAGTAACTATAATATTAGTGTTATAGGAAGAGGACATTGCCAAAGTATTATACATGCTATCAACACAGGTGCTTTAAATAATACTTCTAGCAATAAAAAAATAGCATTTGTACTATCACCGCAGTGGTTTACAGAAGATGGACTATCTAAAGAAGGATTTGAAGCTAATTTTTCTGAACTTCAATTTTATAAATTAATGAATAATAAAAATATTAGTAAAGAATTAAAGTTAAAAATATGTGCTAGAATAATCCAGTTTACTGATGAATCTTCTAACCTAAAAAACATAAAATTGTATTCAAAGCTATACTCTAACAATAATATTATTTCTAATATAGGTTTAGGACTTTTAAAACCATATTATTATATTAAAGAGGAAGCATTATATACTTTAGATTTAAAACAAAGCTTAGATAAAATAAATGAAGTTAAAGATGAAGAATCTAAAGTTAATAAAAAGCCAATAGATTGGACAAGCCAATTAGAACAAGCAGTAAAAGAAGGCGAAAAAGCTGCAACTAATAATGAATATGGTGTTTATGATAGTTATTTTGAAAAATATATAAAAAATGATTATGAAAAACTTAAAGGATCATATAAAACATTAAAATATACAGAATCACCAGAGTACAATGATTTAGATTTATTGATAGAAATATGTAAAGAAACTGGTGTAAAACCATTATTAATATCTGTTCCAGTACATTCTAAGTGGTATGATTACTGTGGATTTGATAAAAATAATAAAGAAGAATATTATGAAAAAATAAGAGAAATAGCTCTAAAAAACAATATAGAACTATTGGATTTATCTGAGAAGGAAAATGAAAAATATGTGTTATGTGACATAATGCATTTAGGCTGGAAAGGATGGGTATACATAAATGAAGAAATTGACCAATATTATAATGAAAATTAAGTCAATTATTTTAAATAATAATATATACTTATCAATATTTTGTTCTATGGTAATAGTAAGTTTAATGTGTACATTCCTAATATTAGGTGTTCAAACAGGTGAATATATATATAGCCAGTTCTAAAAAGTGTAAAAGAGTTTTAACTTTAGTGTTAAAACTCTTTTATTTTTTATATCTATAATATTATTTCAAGTAAATCTTTTTCTATTAAATCGTTAAACTTACCAGCTCTATACTCATTAATAAGAGCCTCTCTTTCATCCTTAGATAGCTTTATCATTTTTTCAGTAAGTTCTTTTGGAATTTCAACATATGCACCTTTAGGATTCATATCTTTATCAAAAGTTATGACTGTAGGGATAGATTTTCTTCCTACAGCTTCTTCTAAAAAATCTTCATATCCAGTCCTAGGTAGGTAATGAACTTTTAAGTTTTCATTTTCTTCACTAAATCTTTGAATAAAAGGTACTGTAACTATACAATCAGGGCAAAAACCTTCTGTAAAAACAACCATATTAACTTCTTCATCTAAAGATTTCATGCTGTTTTTGCAGTATTCTGATAAAGATGTATTCTCATAGGCTTCATTTTGAATATCCCCATAAGTTTCTTGAGATTTTTTTAAATATTCTTTAAAATCCAGAGATTTTGATAAATTTAGCATAAAAAACCCTCCTATAAAATTAGTTATAAAAATATTATCATATTAAATTTGAAAATTAAAGGGCAAGAAAATTAATTACGATAATGAGTATATGGCATAAATTAAATATAATACATAATATAAAAAAAAGTTAAAAAGTATTTTTTATAATTAAGGGGGATTTTTTATGATAGTTTCAGAAAATAATATTAGTAGTTCAATTAATGTGGCTAATGGTATGAAAAAAAATAAGAATAAAATTAAACCATTACAAATGTTAAAAGATAATATGAATAAAATTCATGAAAAAGTTATGGAAGAAAATATAAGTAAAGATAATCCTAAAAGTTTTAATTCAAATAAATGTCAGTATGTTCTAGAAATGGGATATGTATGTGTTTATACTACGGATAAGGAAGGAAAGAAAAAACTAGTTGATAGAATTCCATTAAAAAAAGCAAGCCCAGAGATGTTATCAAAAGTTGAAAATATTAGCATGATGGATATATTAATGCTTAATGATATGAAGAAAGAAGATATGGTCAAGGAAAATAAAAAGAAAAAAATAGAAAATAATAGTAAGAATAATGAGGTAATTAAGGTTGAAAGTAATAGCAATGATAATGTTGGTGAAAGTATAGGGACCAGTGAATTTGGTGGAGAGTAAAGAAATTAAATAACTGTTATCAATGATTATTGCGATTAATAATATAAACATAGAATAAAATTTTAATTGATAGAGAAAATATAATTGAGAAAAATGTTAAAATTTTATGAAAAGAATGTATTTTGTGTAAAGCAACAATACTTTAAATTGTAAATCTATCATGTTATAATAATAGAAAGTATTACAAATTTTGATAAAGGTAGGGAAAAATAATGTCTAAATTACTAGAAAGATTTTTAGGTTATGTTAAATATGATACTCAAAGTGATGAAGCATCATCAACACTTCCAAGCACAAAAAGTCAATTAGAATTTGGAAAAGTTTTATTAGAAGAATTAAAATCAATAGGTATGAGTGATGTTAAAGTTGATGAAATGGGGTTTGTTATAGCAACATTGCCATCAAATATGGAAAAAGAAGTTCCAACAGTAGGATTCTTGGCTCATATGGATACAGCACCAGATTATTCAGGTAAAAACGTAAATCCTCAAATAATCGAAAATTATGGTGGAGAAGATATAAAACTAAATGAAGATACAACATTAGCAGTTAAAGATTTTCCTGAAATCAAAAAGTATGTTGGCAAAACAATAATAACAACTGATGGAACAACGTTATTAGGTGGGGATGATAAAGCTGGTATAGCTGAAATAATGACAGCTATGGAATACTTAATAAATAATCCAGAAATAAAACATGGAACAATTAAAGTTGCTTTCACACCAGATGAAGAAATAGGAACAGGATGTAATAACTTTAACGTTCCTGCATTCAATGCTGATTTTGCTTATACATTAGATGGTGGTGAAGTTGGAGAAATATCTTATGAAACTTTCAATGCAGCTGGAGCAGTAGTTACATTTAATGGAGTAAACGTACATCCAGGTTCAGCTAAAGGAAAAATGAAACATTCTGGAATAATAGCTATGGAATTCTTTAATGAATTACCAGAAAACCAAAGACCAGAAACAACTGAAGGTTATGATGGATTTTTCATGTTAACAGATATGAATGTAACAGTTGAAAAATCTGTTCAAGAATATATAATAAGAGACTTTGATATGGATAAATTCAAAGCTAAAAAAGCTACAATGGAAGCTTTAGTTAAAAAATATAATGAAAAATATGGTGAAGGTACAGTTGTTTTAGATATGTCAGATACATACTATAATATGGCTGAAAAAATCAAAGAGCAATATCATATAGTAGAAACTGCAGTAGAAGCAATTAAATCCTTAGAAATAGAAGCATTAGTATTACCAATCAGAGGTGGTACTGATGGATCAAAACTTTCATTTAAAGGACTTCCAACTCCAAATTTATTCACTGGCGGACATAACTTCCATGGAAAATTTGAATATATTGTAAAAGAATCAATGGAAAGTGCAGTTCAAGTAGTATTAAAAATAATAGAATTATATTCTAATAAATAATAAATATAAAAAAGATGACTAAATTTGGTCATCTTTTTTGTTTTTATATAGGTATTATAAGATTTGATTAAGATAATAATATAAATAGAATTTAATTCATGGATATATAGAAATAAGCTCTATTTAAATTTGTTCCTCAAATTTTTGTTATCAGTTGATAAAAATAAGTTTAGTTAAGAATTATGAATTAAGAATTATGAATTAAGAATATAGGATGAAAGTGGCAACCACTTTCTGAAAATGATTTAAAAAATCTATCAATATAATTTGTTTTGCAAATTTATAAAAAGATACGTTGAGAATTACTAGGAACGAAGTGAGTAGTAATAACCATAACTGTTAACTAGTCACTCTTAACTTTTAACTAAAACAATCTGTTAGTTATTGATAAAATATTAATTTGAGTTTTCTCATTTGATAAATGAATAACTTTAAAACTTAACTTGGAACTCTATAATATAGAAGCTTGTCTTTAAATTGTCAAATAGAAGTCATTAAACTGTCAATTATAAGACACAAAATTGACATAAAATTGAACTAAAATTTAGTCATAAGGTTGAAGTGAGGGGTTGATAATATGAGCGATACAAATGAAAACAACTTAAATAATATGGAAGTGAAAAATAATACTAATGAAGAATTAGAGAAAACATTTATAGATAATGCACAATATACAGTGAATGATAATAATTATTCATATAATCCACCACCAAAGAAAAAAAAGAACAAAAAAAGAGGCATTGGACCTTATATAGCAATAGGACTTATATGTTCTACATTAGGTGGCGGAATTGGAGGCGCAGTTACTTATACAGCGTTAAGACATAATAATCAGTCATCACCAGTTCAAGAAAAGTCAAATAATAACGTTTCTACAACTCCTATAAGTGCAGGTGATTATATGAACATACCAGATGTTGTTGAAAAAGTATCACCAGCAGTAGTAGGCGTTGCAACAAAATCTTTCCCAAAAAACTTTGCAGGATGGCAAACATCCCCTCAAGAAGGTATAGGGTCAGGATTTATATTTAATGAAGAAGGACTAATATTAACTAACTATCATGTTGTTGAAGGTGCAAGTGAAGTTAATGTAATACTTAGTACTGGTGAGGAAGTTTCGGCTAAAGTTGTAAACTATAATGAGGATGCAGATTTAGCAGTTGTAAAAATAACTAAAAAAGATGTGAAAATACCAGGAGTTTTAACATTTGGAAACTCCGATGATATAAAAGTAGGAGAACAGGTTATAGCTATAGGAAGTCCATTATCCAAAGATTTCTCAGGTTCAGTAACAACAGGAATTATTAGTGCTGTTAATAGAGAAATGCAATTTGAAAATGGAAAAACACTAAAATTAATACAAACAGATACAGCTATAAACCCAGGAAATAGTGGAGGTCCACTGCTTAACTCAAAAGGTGAAGTAGTAGGAATAAATACAGCCAAAATACAAGCACAAGGTGTTGAAGGATTAGGATTCTCAATTCCGATAAATGCAGCAAAAGAAAAGCTTGATATCTTAACAAAACCAATATTAAAACTTGGAATACAGTGTAAAGATATTGATGAAGCTTTATCCAAACAATATAATATCCCACAAGGTATTTATATTGCAGGAGTAGAAGATTTTAGTGCAGCTCAAAAGGCAGGAATACAACCTGGAGACGTAATAGTGAAGTTTGATGGAAAAGATGTCAAAACAGTAGCTGAAATTAATGCGCTAAAAGAAAAACATGAAGAAAATGATACAGTCCCTGTAGAATATATAAGGGACGGAAAAACTATGAAAGCTAACATAAAGCTTGAGGCTTAACTTAAACTTTATGTTTTGCCTAACCA
This sequence comes from Clostridium sp. CTA-19, assembly GCF_054767855.1. Taxonomy (NCBI): domain Bacteria; kingdom Bacillati; phylum Bacillota; class Clostridia; order Eubacteriales; family Clostridiaceae; genus Clostridium; species Clostridium sp. CTA-19. The sequence continues at coordinate 12,009 of NZ_BAAABH010000043.1, forward strand.
ATCCATTATTTTACGACGATGAGTTAACAAAAGATCCCCCTTAATCTATTGTTAATAGACCAATAAAATTCCTTAATAATGGATAGGTTAATATATATTATAGGTTACAAAAATTAACCTCATCTCCCTTTAACTTATACAAACCCAAAAAAAGATAGCTAATTTAGCTATCTTTTTTAGTTATTTTAATTCTTTAATTAAGCCTTTTCTATATGCAGTAAGAAGTTTTTCAAGCTCTGATATTTGCTCTATAAGTTCTTTGCCAATATCTGTATCTATAACCCTTTTTCTAGTTTTAGTAGTTTCAAGTATAACAGATGAAGATAGAATATCTTTTCCTTCTTCTATAGCTTTTTGGGTAGATTCAAAAGGTTCATGAGAAACTAGTTGTAATCCATAGGAATTATATATTAAAGTGTAACCCGCAAGGCCAGTTTCTCTTTGATATGCCTTAGAAAATCCGCCATCTATAACTAAAAGTTTTCCACCAGCTTTTATAGGACTTTCCCCTTTTACAACTTTAACAGGCACATGACCATTTATTATATGACTATCTAAAGGATCAAGTCCAAATTCAGTTAAAATCATATCACAAATTTCTTCTTTATCTCTAAACTTGAAATAAGCATCCTTAAATTCAGTATGAGTTGTTTTATCATCAACAAAATATCTTTCAAAGGTAGCCATTTTAGTTTTACCAAATAGCGGTGAATCTTCACCACACCATAAATACCAAAGAAAATCTAATGAATATAAATCTTTTTCAGAATTACCTTTATTAAAGTAACCTTCTCTAGCAAGTCTATCAGCCATATCTAAATATGCCTTTCCAGAATATTCTTTTCCAGAAAGTTTAGCTTTCCTAAAATTGCCATGTTCATCTAGAGGAATACATGCATGATATAAAAGATTAGAATTGCAAACAAGATATAAACTGCCTTTAGAATATAAATATCTAACATGCTTTTGTAGTTTATCACTATTTATAAAAGAAGATTTTAATCTTAAAACTAAAGAGCTTTCTTCTTTAGTAAGCTTATAAGGGTCTTTTATATCTATTGTAGGGAAATTAGTATCATTAAGAGGATATTCTTTTCCATCTACAAGTACAGTTCCTTTTTCCAAGTTCATTTTGTCTAAAAGAAGTCTATGTTCCATATTAAATGAAGGACGTCTTTTAATAACTTGACCTTCTAACTTGAATTGAATAACAGAAATAGCTTTATGCATTTGAGCCATAAGTTTTAAATCTGTTTCTTTATAACTTCCAGCAGTTATTTTAGGCTTGAATGATTTACAAGGGTCATTCCCATAAGTATCCATTGCAAAAGTTGCCAGCGGAAGTAAATTAACACCATAGCCATCTTCTAATGTTTCAAGATTAGCATATCTTGTAGAAATACGAATAACGTTTGATATACAGCACTCATTTCCAGCTGCGGCTCCCATCCATAAAATATCATGGTTCCCCCATTGAATATCAATAGAACTATATCTCATAAGACTTTCCATAATTATATGGGCTCCAGGACCTCTATCATAAATATCCCCAACAATATGAAGTCTATCTACTGTCAATCTTTGAATTACATTGCATATGGCTATAATAAATTCTTTAGCACGACCAATCCTAATAATTGTATCTAAGATTCCATTAAAGTATTCTAGTTTATTTGGCCTAGTTTCTTGTTCATTTAAAAGCTCATCTATAATATAAGCAAAATCAGGTGGCAGTGTTTTTCGTACCTTAGATCTTGTATATTTTGAAGAAACTATTTTGCAAATTTCGATAAGTCTATATAAAGTAATTCTATACCAATCATCAACTTCTTTTTCTTGATTTATTATAAGTTCTAACTTTTGCTCAGGATAATATATTAAGGTGCATAATTCTTTTCGTTCACTTTCTTTTAAAGTATTACCTAAAATATCATTAACCTTTCTTTTAATAACTCCAGATGCATTTTTTAAAACGTGGTTAAAAGCTTCATATTCACCATGTATATCTGTAAGAAAATGCTCAGTACCTTTAGGTAAATTAAGAATAGCCTGCAAGTTAATTATTTCAGTACATGCATCTGAGATAGTAGGGAATTTATGTGATAAAAGTTTAAGATATCTTAAATCATCTTCAAGCATATCCACACTTATTTCATTCATAGCTAACATAAGAAAACTCCTTTCGAATTAGACAAATTTATAGTCAGAAAAATTTATAGTTTAAATTGAGTATTAAAATGAATAAAATTAATTTTTCATCTGTCCTCAGTAATTTTCATAATTTAATTATAGGGTTCCAAGTTGATTTTTAAAATTGAACCCAAAAAACAGTGAGCATATGCTCAAAGTATCTTAATTTCTAAATAAATTTAAGTTTATTAAATTGATTTAATCTTATTTTACTATAAGGATGTTAAAGTCATCTTTTATTTTATGCATTATAAATTTCAAACATCCCAAATTTACAACTATAGTAATTGAAGTATTAAAACATCTTAAGTACAATAAAAGACATTTAGATTTGAGCTTGTTCACTATATAACTATATTTAAACACAATAATGTATCATTTATATTAATAGTATATAACATATAGCCAAATAATGTAACATTTATTTTTGGAAAATAAGTAATTATTTATATAGTAAACAATCTAATTGAATAAATTATTTAAAACTAAGAAAACCTATAAATAAAAATACAAAGGAGAAATTAAAATGGTTGATGAAATGTTGCAGTTAAAAGTTTGGGCCGTAGTAGGTGCATCTGACGATGAAAGTAAATTTGGATATAAAATTCCTAAAAGATTACGTGAAAAAGGGTATACAGTTTATGGAATAAATCCTAAAGGCAAAGCAATAGATGGAATTGAAGTATATCCATTAATAACTGATTTACCGCAAAAACCAGATGTTGTTAATATGATAGTAAATCCTAAAATATCATTAAGTACTTTAGATCAAATAAAAGAAGCTGGAATAGAAAACGTATGGTTTCAACCAGGATCATTTGATAAAGAAGTATTAGATAAAGCAAGAGCTCTTGGATTAAACATAGAATTAAATCATTGTGCATATGTAGAACTAAATAACATATAAAAAATAGCTAGTCTCGAATTAGCAGCTTTGCTACTTAGTTGTTCGGGACTGGCTTTGGTGTTTTTGTTAAGGAATACAAAATTATAAGAGTAACAAATATTAGCGAATAAAATAAACTTATCGTGCCTGTCCCATTTGTGATGGAGATGATACTTAGAAATATTGATTGCTAAGAAGTCTAGCTAAAACTGTAGTATTAGGGACTGACTTTGAGTGTTATTTGAGAAAACTAAAATCAACAAAAGTATCTATCCCAAAGTATAGCAAAGTAGCCAATTACGCGTCTGTCCCTCTTGTGATGGAGATAGAACTTTGTATAATTGCTTACTTAGTTGAGGTAGAGATTTAAAAAAAATTGACAATGGACAAAGGACAATTAAAAAAATTAAGGATTAAGAATTATGAATTAAGAATTTAGGAAGAAACTGGACTACCAGTTTCTTTTGAATTAGAAGGAGTAAAATTTGAGTTTTAGAGATAAAACAAACAAAAGCTATATTCAAAAGTGCACATCCGTAACAAGAAGGACAGGCGTACCTAAGTATATTTTCCATAAGTTATTTTTACAGTGAAATCATAATGTTATCAATAAAACCTAAAGTAATCAAAGCTAGTCCTAAAAAATACGTTTAGAATTATTAGGAACGAAGTGAGTAGTAATAACCACAACTATTAACTTTTAACTCTTAACTCTTAACTAGCAAAGCATTACAACTCTTAACTCTTAACTGAAAAAGTCCCACGACTTTTAACTAAATATTCAAAAGAACAAATAAAAATTTAAATTTATGTTTAAAATTATATATATAAGCATAAAATATATAAGATTAAAAAGTATAAATTAAATTATATATTGCATATTTATAAGAAAATTGTAAATATTACTTTTCAAATTCTGAAAAAAGTATATAATAATATCTAAATATAAAAAAAGGATGGGATTTTATGAAAAAGAAATCAATGAGTATAGTTATAGCAATACTAGTAATTATAGCTATTATAATTTTCCCACTAGTATCAAGCTATAATAGCTTTGTAAGTTTAGAAGAACAAGTAAACACTGTTGCATCTGATTTAGATGCTCAATTACAAAGAAGAGCGGATTTAATTCCTAACTTAGTTTCAACTGTTAAAGGGTATACAACACATGAGGAAGAAGTATTAACATCTATAGCAGATGCCAGATCAAAGCTTGCAGGTGCAGGAACAATGGAAGAAAAAGCAGCTGCAGATTCAGAACTTTCTAATTCATTATCAAGACTTTTAGTTGTAGTGGAGAATTATCCAGAGTTAAAGGCAAATGAAAACTTTAAAGATTTAACAGTAGCTCTAGAAGGTACAGAAAACAGAATAGCCATAAAGAGAGAAGATTATAATAATGTAGTTTCACAATACAATAAAAAAATTAAAAGGTTCCCAGGCAACATAGTAGCATCAATGTTTGGTTTTGAAGAAAAACAATATTTCAAAGCAGCCGAAGGAGCAACAGAGGTTCCTAACGTTGACTTCAATAAGTAGTGAGAAGTTAATATGAAAAATTTAATAAAAAGAATATCAGCATTTTTAATTTTTTTATTTGTATGTATAACTCCATTAAGTGCATTTTCAATAGAATATGAGAGCCCAACAAAATATAAATATATAAATGATTATGTTGGAATAATGGATGAAAAAACACGAGATGAAATTATTTCTATAGGTAAAGAATTAGAAGATAAAACTTCAGCACAATCAACTATAGTAATAATAAATTCATTACAAGGAAATTCAATAGAAGATTATGCAAATAAACTTTTTAGACAGTGGGGAATAGGAACGAGTGAAAAAGATAATGGACTACTAATACTAATGGCAATAGAAGATAAACAATATAGAGTAGAAGTAGGTAGAGGATTAGAAGGTGCAATAACTGATATTTATAGTAACAGAGTAATGGAAGGTGAAGCAAAACCTTATTTCAAGGAAGGTGATTACTCAACGGGACTATTAAATGCATATAAAGTATTTGCACAGGATATTGCAACAGAATATAATCAAACATTATCTTATGATTACTCTCCACAAGAAAATTATAAAGAAGGTTCACAATCTGATGGTGAATCAGCCATCTTAATAGGGATAATTGTTTTTATCATATTAGGAGATGCGCTTTTTAATAAAGGAAGATTAATGTCTTTACTTTTCTTACGTAGAAGAAGAGGACGCTATTATGGAACAGGACCAATTATAAGAAATAATCGTAAAAATGATGATGATGACGACTTTTTCGGACCCTTTGGTGGTGGAGGAGGTTCATCAGGTGGTGGATTTGGAGGCTTTGGTGGAGGAAGCTCAAATGGTGGAGGTTCTTCAGGAAGCTGGTAAAATAAAAAGTTATGAAAATAGATTTCTATTTTCATAACTTTTTTGTTATGTTAATAAAATTTTATTGATACATCATATCCTAAATTCTTGAAAAAATCTTTTAAAAAATTTTCAGTAGATATATTTACTTCATCAAGAAAGCCTTTATCAATAATTTCATTTTCTTTTTCATTTTTAGATTTACAAATTTCATTAAAAATTTCATTGCTTTTCAAAGGATTAAAAAGAGAATTTTTTTCATTTAAAGTAGAAATTTTATCCTCAATGACTACATGGTCTAAAATCTTTGAATTAGGAATAGACAGAGTAGCTTTATTCCCATTTATTTTAAGTTTACTTTCTTTTAAAGAAACTCCAGCTTTTATATATCCATCATATTTTAAAACAAAAGATTTTTCAGTAAAGGGGATATCTATATCATTAAACTTTAAATTATCCTTCACAGAAATAATATTAGAATAATCGTATTTAACAGTAACAAGTTCATTAATGCTTACAAGTTGCTGAAATATTGTTTCAGTAGAATCTTTCCTGTGAGATTTAAAAGGAGTTTTAAAAGATAAAATAAATAAAAGAACTACTATAACAATTATTAAAAGTCCTATTATTTTAGATTTAAAAGAAACTTTCTTGATAAAAACACCTCCTTAAAGATTAAAAAAAACTTTTTAGCTTATACCATTAAGTTTTATTTGTCAATTGAGAAAAATGAATAGTAAAAATCATTGAGAATTATGACTTTTAGAATTTAATTAAGTTAAAATATTCTCACTTGATAAAGATATAAATTAAAAGTTTAGATTGAAACCCTACATATATATATATGAAAAAAATGACAAAAAATTACTTAATGGTTAAGTTTTTATAAAATATGGATAGAGAGGTTTACACTTTACTAGGATAGTGATAAATTTAAGTTAGCACAATTAACCATATAGCTTTAAGTTTGGAATGTTTTGTCTTGAATTAAACATTCCTAAAAATGGATAAAAACAAAAATAACACCAGTTAAACTGGTGTTATTTGTTTATCTTTGCCCTAATTTTAAATTTGGAATTGCATTTAATGTTAAATCAGATGTTCTTCCACAATTATATTCAAAATATGCAGCACTTCCTATCATTGCAGCATTGTCTGTACATAATATAGGTTTTGGGAATAAAACTTTTATTCCTTCCTTCTCACATTCATTTATCATAGTTGCTCTTAGACAACTGTTAGAAGCAACGCCTCCAGCTATAGCTATTTTATCAACATTTTTTATTTTACAAGCTTTAATAGCATTTTCAACTAAGACTTCAACTACTGATTTTTGGAAAGATGCAGCAACATCTGGTATATTAATTTCTTCATTTTTCATTTCAGCTTTATTTAGATAATTTAAAACTGAAGATTTTACTCCACTGAATGAAAAATCTAAGCACTCCTGATGAAAGTTAGCCTTAGGAAATTTTATTGCATTATTATTTCCTTCTTTAGCTATTTTATCAATTTTAGGACCACCAGGGTAACCAAGACCTAAAGCACGAGCTACTTTATCATAAGCTTCACCGGCAGCATCATCTTTTGTTTCACCCATAACTTCAAATTCACCGTAATCTTTCATATGTACTACAAATGTGTGGCCACCTGAAACAACTAGTGTTACAAATGGAGGCTCTAACTCTTTATATTCAATAAAGTTAGCACTTATGTGACCCTCAATGTGATTTACACCTATTAAAGGGATATTAAGAGCATAAGCTAAAGATTTGGCATACTGAAGACCAACAAGTAAAGCACCAACAAGACCAGGTCCGTAAGTAACACCAACAGCATCTATTTCATTTAAAGTTACATTAGCTTCATCTAAAGCTTCTTGAACAACAGCACTGATTGCTTCAATATGTTTTCTAGAAGCAACCTCAGGAACAACACCACCAAATTTTTCATGAGTAGAAATTTGTGATGCTATAACATTAGACAAAACTTCCCTACCGTCCACAACAACTGCAGCAGAAGTTTCATCACAACTAGATTCTATAGATAATATCTTAAAATTTTCTTTCATAGCATAAACACCTCGTTCTTATGACAATTCAATTAATACATATTTAATTAAATAATAAAGTTTAGTTATATTATTTAATTAAATGTGCTTAATAAGAGAAACTCTATTATGATTATATACTTTTATAAGCTTTATAATCAAATATTAGAACAGTTTTTTGAAGCATTTTTTACAAAGAATAGTTTTTCCTTTATTTGCAGATATAGCATTCTCCTTAGATACTGACCTTTGACATATCTCACAACATAAAACTTCTTTGGAGACAGATTTTGGAGATGTAACTTTTTTTAATTGATTAGGATTTTTTGTCTTTGAGTTAGAAGGAGGATTATACTCTATAGTTTCGTCTTTTATATCACGTTTCTCTATTGAATAATTCATCTTATATGTACTTTCACCGAATAACTCTAGCTCAAACCTAGGGTTTTTCTCATCATAAAATTCCTCTATAATTAATCGCCTAACTTGAGCATCATTAACTATAAGCCCACTTTTTTCTACACCATCAAAAATGCTTTTAGTTATGTTATTGGTATCAGGATGACGTTTTTTAGACTTATAAAAAACTTTTAAAACTGCAATTAAGGCTTCAGATAAAACAATTCCAGGGTTTTGAACCCTACATTCATATGCAATTTCTTCCTCATAAAGTGCATATCGATCATGATACTTACCGGAATTATAAGGGAGAATAGCCCTACCATTCATATTAAATAATTTAAAATTAGATTTTGAAATAGGGGAACCCTTAACTATAACTTTTGCATAACTCATAAAATCCTCCAAACTACAATCGAATATATGTATATAACTTATATGTATAGTTTAAAAGTAAATCTTAAATTTTTCAACAAGCCACAAAACTTACTTTAAAAAAATTAGGAGTTAAGAAGGAAACTGAACTTTAGTAAATTAACAATGGGCAAAGGAAAATCAATTAGGAATTGACATTTGACAATTAAAAAATTAAGGATTAAGAATTAGGAATTAAGAATTCAGGAGGAAAGTGGCAATCACTTTCTTTGAAATTGTTGGGGACTGGCTTTGAGTTATTGTGTTAGTAATATAAATTTAGGAGAGCATCAAGTATTGACGAAAAAAATAAACTTACCGTGCCTGTCCCATTTGTGATGGAGGCAGAACTTAGTGGATTAATTGGTTAGTTGAGATAAGTAGTTTAAAAAATTGACAATGGACAAAGGACAATTGACAATGTTGGTTGAAACTGGACTACCAGTTTCTTAGAATTTAACGGAGTAAAATCTGAGTTTAGGATATAAAACAAACAAAGTTAGATTCATGGTTCACAGCCGTAACAAATGGGACAGGCACGAATGGTTTATCTATATAAAAATAAAAATCAGCTCTTTGGATTTGGTTACCATGAATAAAAAAGTTAGCCAGTCCCCAGGTAGCTACTATGTAGCGTAGTTGTTCGGGACTGGCTTTGATTTATTAGTTGAAAAATATAAAATTAGGAGAGCATCAAGTGTTAGCGAAGAAAATAAACTTACCGTGCCTGTCCCATTTGTGATGGAGGTAGAACTTAGGGAATTGATTGGTTAGTTGAGATAAGTAGTTTAAAAAATTGACAATGGACAAAGGACAATTGACAATGTTGGAGGAAACTGGACTACCAGTTTCTTTGAATTAGAGGGAGTAAAATTTGAGTTTAGGATATAAAACCAAACAAAAGCTATATTCAAAGTGCACAGCCGTAACAAGAAGGACA
>NZ_BAAABH010000044.1:0-22448 GCF_054767855.1 Clostridium sp. CTA-19
GGAAATGGTAATGCCAGGAGATCACATCGACATGAACGTTGAATTAATAACTCAAGTAGCAATGGATGAGGGATTAAGATTCGCGATCAGAGAAGGTGGAAGAACTGTAGGATCAGGAGTTGTTACTTCAATAGTTAAGTAATAATAAATGAAACTAATTAATCAATAATAATTGATTATGAAGATAGACTTAATAGTAAATTTTACTAAAATGTGCACAAAATAAAAATACCTAGGTTTTAAGGAGAAGGGGACGCCCTTCTCCTTAATTAATATAATTATGAAATATAAAAAGAAAAAAGCAAGTTAATAAAAAAATATTTAAAATAGTTAAAAAAGTAAAAAAATTTTTTTTTATTAGTAAAAAATAAAATTAAAAAAATACTTGTCAAAGAACATGAAATGCGATATAATGTAGAAGTTGCAAAGTGGTAACAGCGTTGAAGTAAGAGGTTGCCGGACTTCCGGGGAATTCTTAACCGAGCATGCCTAATCTTGAATTAGGCGACGGGGTCTGTTGTTCTGCGTTGAATTGTATAATGAAACACCTGGAACAGTTTACAGAACATCCGCTGTTGCACGTAAGAAGTACCAGCGTGCGATGAAAAGGAGGGAATATAATGTCAAAACAAAAAATAAGAATTAGACTTAAGGCGTTTGATCATACAATATTAGATCAATCTGCTGAAAAAATAGTTGAAACTGCAAAATCAACTGGAGCAAAAGTAGCAGGTCCAGTACCTCTACCAACAGAAAAAGATATTATAACAGTTTTAAGAGCAGTTCACAAATATAAAGACTCTAGAGAGCAGTTCGAAATAAGAACTCACAAGAGATTAATCGACATATTAAGTCCATCACCAAAAACTGTTGATGCCTTAATGAGATTAGATTTACCAGCAGGCGTAGATATAGAAATAAAACTATAATATAGGCGTACATATATGGTAACTTCCATAGGTACGGGTAATAGATTGCTATTACTAACTATTATGATCACTAAGGTGGTCCGCTAATAAGTAGGAGGTGTATTAATAATGAAAAAAGCTATAATGGGTAAAAAATTAGGAATGACTCAAATATTTGATGAAAATAAAAAAGTAGTTCCAGTAACAGTTGTAGAAGCTGGTCCATGCGTAGTAATTCAAAAGAAAACAGTTGAAACTGACGGATATGAGGCAGTTAAAGTTGCTTTCGGAGATATAAGAGAAAAATTAGTTAACAAGCCAACAAAAGGACAATTCGAAAAGGCTGGAGTTGCTGTTAAAAGACATATAAAAGAGTTCAGACTAGAAGATATGAGCAACATAGAAGTTGGAGCTGAAATAAAAGCTGATACATTTGCAGCTGGAGACAAAATTGATGTTTCTGGAATATCTAAAGGTAAGGGATTCCAAGGCGTAATTAAAAGATGGAACTTCCACAGAGGACCAATGAGTCACGGATCTAAATTCCACAGAGCAGTAGGTTCTATGGGAGCATCATCAGACCCTTCAAGAACTTTCAAAAACAAAAAAATGCCTGGACATATGGGAAATGTTAATACTACAGTATTAAACTTAGAAATAGTAAGAGTAATACCTGAGAAAAACATAATCCTTATAAAAGGTGGAATACCAGGACCAAACAAAGGTCTTGTAGTAATAAGAGACGCTGTTAAAGCTTAAGGAAAGGAGGATGCAGAATGCCTACAATAAAAGTTTTTAATAAAGAAGGAAAAGAAGTTGGAGATATCCAATTAAACGAGAGCATATTCGGAGCTGAAATAAGCAAAGAAAGTATGCACCAAGTTGTATTAGCTCAATTAGCTAATAAAAGACAAGGAACTCAAAGCGCTAAAACTAGAGCAGAAGTTAGAGGCGGAGGAATAAAACCTTGGAGACAAAAAGGAACTGGTAGAGCAAGACAAGGTTCTATAAGAGCTCCACAATGGATACATGGTGGTATAGTATTTGCACCAAAACCAAGAGACTACAGAGTTTCTATTCCAAAAAGCATGAGAAGAACAGCTATGAAATCAGCTTTAACTTCAAAAGTTGCTGAAAATGAAATGATAGTAATAGAAAGCTTAGAGTTTGAAGCACCAAAAACTAAAGAAATGATTAACGTTTTAAATGCTTTTGAAGCTAAAAAAACTTTAATTGTTGTAGCTGAATCAAACGAAAATGTTTATAAATCAGCTAGAAACATACCAGGAGTAGCAGTTTTACCAGTAAACAACTTAAACGTATATGATATATTAAAATACGAAAAGTTCATGGTAACTAAAGAAGCTGTATCTAAGATTGAGGAGGTGTATGCATAATGAAAATGACTAGCCATGATATAATAAGAAAACCTGTTATAACTGAAAAAAGTATGGCAGCAATGGCTGACAGAAAATACACTTTCATCGTTGACATACACGCAAACAAATTCCAAATCAAAAAAGCTATAGAAGATGTTTTTGCTGGAGTTAAAGTTGAAAATGTTGCTACAATGAGAAACTTAGGAAAAATTAAGAGAGTTGGAGTACATGTTGGTAAAAGAGCTGACTTCAAAAAAGCAGTAATAACATTAACTGAAGATAGTAAAACTATAGAATTTTTTGAAGGAATGTAATTAGAAGCATTTATTGGCATGATGCCAGATAAGCGATAAAGAAGGAGGGAAACCTAATGGCAGTTAAAAAATTTAGACCTACCACTCCTTCAAGAAGAAATATGACAATGGCTACATTTGAAGAAATAACTACAAATGTGCCAGAGAAATCTCTTCTTGTAAGTAAGAAAAAAACTGGTGGTAGAAACGCACAAGGTAAAATAACTGTTCGTCACCACGGTGGTGGAGCGAAACAAAAATATAGAATAATTGACTTTAAAAGAAATAAAGACAACATTACTGCAAAGGTTGCAACAGTTGAGTATGATCCAAATAGATCAGCTTACATTGCATTAGTTGTATATGCAGATGGAGATAAGAGATACATAATTGCTCCAGTTGGTTTAAAAGTTGGAGATGTGATAGTATCAGGTCCAGAAGCAGATATAAAACCAGGTAATACATTACCAATAGCTAACATCCCAGTAGGTACAGTAATTCACAATGTAGAATTACAACCAGGAAAAGGAGCTCAACTTGTTAGATCAGCAGGTTCTTCAGCGCAATTAATGGCTAAAGAAGGAGAATATGCTCAAGTAAGACTACCAAGTGGAGAAGTTAGATATGTAAGAATCAACTGTAGAGCAACTATAGGAACTGTTTCTAACTTAACACATGAAATAGTTAAAATAGGTAAAGCTGGAAGAAAGAGACACATGGGCATAAGACCTACAGTTAGAGGTTCTGTAATGAACCCTAATGACCACCCTCACGGAGGTGGAGAAGGTAAAGCACCTGTCGGACACGCAAGTCCAATGACACCATGGGGTAAACCAGCTCTTGGATATAAAACAAGAAAAACTAAAAAATACTCTGATAAGTTTATTGTTAAGAGAAGAAATAGCAAGTAATAGGAAGAGAATAGAATATTCTCTTCTAAACTACTCATATGAAGGGAGGACTTTATAAATGGGCAGATCAATTAAAAAAGGACCTTTTATAAAAGAGTCACTGTTAAAGAAAATTGAAGAAATGAACCAAAATGGGGAAAAGAAAGTTGTAAAAACTTGGTCAAGAAGTTCAACAATCTTCCCACAAATGATAGGTCACACTATTGCAGTTCATGACGGAAGAAAGCATGTTCCAGTATATGTTCAGGAAGATATGGTAGGACATAAATTAGGAGAATTCGCTTTAACAAGAACTTTCAAAGGTCACATTGATAAATCAAAATCAAGCAAAGTAAGATAGTTTTGGAAAGGAGGACACATCAATGGAAGCTAAAGCTATAGCTAAATATGTAAGAATGTCTCCAATGAAAATTGGTATAGTTCTTGATTTAATAAGAGGAAAAGATGTAAACGAAGCTTTTGCTATATTACAATATACTCCAAAAGATGCAGCTGAAGTAATAAACAAAGTTTTAAAATCAGCAGTTGCTAATGCAGAAAATAACTTAAGTTTAGATAGAAGTAGATTATATGTTGCTAATGCTCACACTGGTCAAGGTCCAACATTAAAGAGATTCAGACCACACGCTCAAGGTAGAGCTTTCAGAATAAACAAGAAAACTAGCCATATAACTCTAGTAGTTAAAGAAAGAGAGTAAGAAGGAGGGATATATAGTGGGACAAAAAGTACATCCACACGGCCTAAGAGTTGGTGTAATTAAAGATTGGGATGCTAAGTGGTACGCTGAAGGAACAAAGTTCGCAGATAACTTAGTTGAAGACAATGCAATAAGAGAATATCTTAAGCAAAAACTTTTTAGTGCTGGAATCGCTAAAATAGAGATTGAAAGAGCAGCAAAAAGAGTTAAATTAAATATACATACTGCTAAACCAGGAATGGTTATAGGAAAAGGCGGTCAAGGTATAGAGAAATTAAAGAAAGATTTAAAAAATATAGTTTCAACAAATACTTTATTAATAAATATAGTTGAAGTTAAAAGACCAGATAACAATTCTCAATTAATGGCTGAAAATATAGCAGCTCAACTAGAAAAGAGAATATCTTTTAGAAGAGCTATGAAACAAACAATTCAAAGAGCTATGAAAACAGGCGTTAAAGGTGTTAAAACATCTTGTTCAGGAAGACTTGGTGGAGCAGATATAGCTAGAACAGAGCAATATCATGAAGGTACAATTCCACTACAAACTTTAAGAGCTGACATAGATTATGGATTTGCTGAAGCAGATACAATCTACGGAAAAATTGGAGTTAAAGTTTGGGTATATAGAGGAGAAGTTCTTCCAACAAAGAAAGTAGAGAAGGAAGAAGTTAACGCTTAATAACGTTCAGGAAGGAGGAATATGACATGTTAATGCCTAAAAGAGTTAAACATCGTAAGGTGCAACGTGGTAGAATGAAAGGTAAAGCTACAAGAGGTAACTTTATCGCTTACGGAGATTATGCTTTACAAGCAACTGAGTGCGGTTGGATAACAAGTAACCAAATCGAGTCTGCCAGAATAGCTATCAATAGATACGTAAGAAGAGGAGGAAAGGTTTGGATAAAAATCTTCCCTGACAAACCAGTTACTGAGAAACCAGCTGAAACACGTATGGGATCTGGTAAAGGTTCACCAGAATACTGGGTAGCAGTAGTTAAACCAGGCAGAGTGTTATTTGAAATATCTGGAGTTTCAGAAGAAGCTGCTAGAGAAGCAATGAGATTAGCATCACACAAACTTCCAGTTAAAACTAAGTTTGTAACAAGAAAAGATTTTGAGGAAATGGGTGGTGAAAACAATGAAGGCTAATGAATTAAAAGAGTTGAGACAAAGTACTCCTCAAGATTTACAAGTTAAATTAAATGATTTAAAAGCAGAATTATTTAACCTAAGATTTCAGTTAGCTACAGGACAGTTAGAGAACCCAATGAGAATAAAAAAGGTTAAAAAATCTATAGCCCAAATTAAAACCATCCTTAGAGAAGAAGAATTAAGGGCTTTTGAACAGTAATATAGTTATACTGAAAGGAGGTTTATCTTGTGGAAAGAGGAATTAGAAAAACAAGAATAGGAAAAGTTGTTTCTGATAAGATGGATAAGACAATCGTTGTTGCAGTTGAGACAAAGGTAAGACATCCATTATACGGAAAAACAGTTAACACAACTACTAAATTTAAAGTTCATGATGAAAATAATGATGCAAGAATTAATGATAGAGTTTCAATAATGGAAACAAGACCATTATCAAAAGATAAAAGATGGAGACTTGTTGAAATTACAGAAAGAGCTAAATAGTTAACTGAAAGGAGGTATTTTTAATGATACAACAACAAACATTATTAAAAGTAGCAGATAACTCTGGTGCTAAAGAAATAATGTGTATAAGAGTATTAGGTGGTTCTAAAAGAAAATGGGGAAACATCGGAGATATAATCGTTGCTAGCGTTAAAAGTGCAACACCAGGTGGAGTTGTTAAAAAAGGTGAAGTTATTAAAGCGGTTATTGTTAGATCTGTAAAAGGTCTAAGAAGAGCAGACGGTTCATATATTAAATTTGATGAAAATGCAGCTGTTATAATAAAAGAAGATAAAAATCCAAAAGGAACTCGTATCTTCGGACCTGTTGCTAGGGAGCTAAGAGATAAAGAATTCAACAAAATATTATCATTAGCACCTGAAGTTCTATAAGGAGGTAGCTATAATGAAAGTACACGTTAGAAAAAAAGATACTGTAATGGTTATGTCTGGTAAAGATAAGGAAAAAATCGGCGAAGTTTTAGCGGTTTATCCTAAAACAGGAAAAGTTGTAGTAAAAGACGTTAACGTTGTGACTAAACATCAAAAGCCAAGCAGAGAAAATATGCAAGGCGGAATAGTTCACAGAGAAGGAGCTATAAACAGCTCTAAAGTTATGTTATATTGCAACAAATGTAAATCTGTTACTAGAATAAGCAATAAAATATTAGAGGATGGCACAAAAGTTAGAGTGTGCAAAAAGTGCGGAGAAACATTTTAATTCGTGAAAGGAGGTATAACTAATGGTTGCAAGACTACAAGAAAGATATAATAAAGAAGTAGTTCAAGCTATGATGGAGAAATTCGGATATAAAAACATCATGGAAGTACCAAAACTTGAAAAAATAGTATTAAACATGGGAATTGGAGAAGCGAAAGACAACTCTAAAGTTTTAGAATCAGCTGTTGCTGATATGGAGCTAATAACTGGCCAAAAAGCAATTTTGACTAAAGCTAAAAAGTCTGTAGCTAACTTTAAAATAAGAGAGAACATGCCAATAGGTTGCAAAGTTACATTAAGAAGAGAAAAAATGTACGAATTTGCAGATAAATTAATTAATGTTACTTTACCTAGAGTTAGAGACTTCAGAGGAGTTCCTTCAAAATCTTTTGATGGAAGAGGTAACTATGCATTAGGAATAAAAGAACAATTAATATTCCCTGAAGTAGAATATGATAAAATTGATAAA
This sequence comes from Clostridium sp. CTA-19, assembly GCF_054767855.1. Lineage (NCBI taxonomy): Bacteria > Bacillati > Bacillota > Clostridia > Eubacteriales > Clostridiaceae > Clostridium > Clostridium sp. CTA-19. The sequence continues at coordinate 7,017 of NZ_BAAABH010000044.1, forward strand.
GTTAGAGGTATGGATATAATATTCGTTACTACTGCAAAGACAGACGAGGAAGCAAGAGAATTATTAAGATTCCTTGGAATGCCATTTGCTCAATAATAAGGAGGGAATAACGTGGCACGTAAAGCTTTAATAGAAAAATGGAAAAAAGAGCCGAAGTATTCAACTAGAGCTTACACAAGATGCAGACTTTGTGGAAGACCACATTCTGTATTAAAGAAATTCGGTATTTGCCGTATCTGTTTCAGAGAACTTGCATACAAGGGACAAATTCCTGGATGTAAGAAGGCAAGTTGGTAATATAATTCATTATATGAAAGGAGGCACAATAAATGGTTATGACTGACCCTATCGCAGATTTGCTAACACGTATAAGAAATGCAAATGTTGTTAGACATGAAATATTAGAGGTTCCTTCTTCAAACATCAAGAAGGCGATTGCAAATATAATGCTTCAAGAAGGATATCTTAAAAATATAGAAGAGTACCAAGACGGTTCTGTAAAAATGTTAAGACTTACAATGAAATATGGTCAAAACAAAGAAAGAGTAATAACAGGACTAAAAAGAATATCTAAACCTGGTTTAAGAGTGTATACTGGACATGAGGATATTCCAAAAGTATTAAATGGATTAGGTGTAGCAGTAATATCTACATCAAAAGGAATAGTAACTGATAAAGAAGCTAGAAATTTAGGATTAGGTGGAGAAGTAATCTGCTATATCTGGTAGTTTAAGAACAGGAGGTGCAATTATGTCAAGAATAGGAAGACTTCCAATAGCTATACCAAATGGTGTAACAGTTACAGTATCACCAGAGAACGTTGTTACAGCTAAAGGCCCAAAAGGCGAGTTAACTAAAGCAATGTGTAAAGATATGAATATAGCTATAGAGGAAAATTCAATAGTTATTACAAGACCAAGTGATGTAAAACAACACAGAGCTCTTCACGGATTAACAAGAGCGTTAATAAATAACATGGTAATAGGAGTAGCTAATGGTTATACTAAAACTCTTCAATTAGTTGGAGTAGGTTACAGAGCTACAGTAAAAGGAAATAAATTAGTATTAAACCTTGGATTCTCACATCCAGTTGAAATAGATGCAGTTGAAGGAATAACATTTGAAACTCCAGATGCTAATACTATAAACGTTAAAGGTATTAATAAAGAATTAGTTGGAGCTGTTGCTGCTGACATAAGATCTTGGAGAAAACCTGAACCTTACAAAGGAAAAGGAATTAAATATACTAATGAAGTTATCAGACGTAAAGAAGGTAAGACTGGTAAATAATAATTAGGAAGGAGTGAATGCAATGTTCAAGAAAGTTGACAGAAAGCTATCAAGAGAAGCTCGTCACTTAAGAGTTCGTAAAAAAATATCTGGAACAACTGAAAGACCAAGATTAGCTGTTTACAGAAGTTCAAAGAACATATACGCTCAAATAATCGATGACGTAACTGGCAAAACTTTAGTTTCAGCTTCAAGCTTAGAGAAAGATTTTACTTTAAAAGCTGGAAGCAATAAAGATGCTGCAAAAGTTGTTGGAGAATTAGTAGCTAAGAAAGCTTTAGAAAAAGGAATTGAAGAAGTTGTATTCGACAGAGGTGGATTCGTATATCACGGAAGAATACAAATGCTTGCAGAAGGCGCAAGAGAAGCAGGTCTTAAATTCTAATCTAAAAAAAAGGAGGGAAATTCATGAAAATAGATCCTAGCACACTAGATCTTAAAGAAAAAGTTGTTGATATAAATAGAGTTGCTAAGGTTGTTAAAGGTGGAAGAAACTTCAGATTCAGCGCTTTAGTAGTTGTTGGAGATGAAAACGGACACGTTGGCGTTGGAACTGGTAAATCAATAGAAATACCAGAAGCTATCAGAAAAGGTATTGAAGACGCTAAAAAGAACCTTGTAAAAGTTGAATTAGATGGAACTACTGTTCCTCATACTATAGATGGAAAATTCGGTACTGGAAAAGTGCACATAATGCCAGCTGCAGAAGGTACAGGAGTTATTGCTGGGGGTCCAGCAAGAGCAGTACTTGAGCTTGCAGGATTAAAAGACGTTAGAGCTAAATCTTTAGGATCTAACAACCCAAGAAACATGGTAAATGCTACTATCAACGGATTAGCTAACTTAAGAACAGCAGAACAAGTTGCGAAGTTAAGAGGCAAAACTGTTGAGGAAATTTTAGGATAGGAGGGGAAATACCTTGGCTAAAATTAAAATAACTTTAACAAAAAGCTTAATAGGCAGAAAAAAAGATCATATAGCTACAGTTAATGCATTAGGATTAAAGAAAATCGGCAAAACTGTAGAGCACGAGGAAACTCCTCAAATCAAAGGTATGGTAAATAAAGTTAATTACCTACTAAAAGTTGAAGAAGCTTAATAATAAGGAGGTGTAGACTATGAAACTTCATGAGTTAAGACCTGCAGCAGGTGCTAAAAAAGCAGCTAAAAGAGTTGGAAGAGGTACTGGTTCAGGATTAGGTAAAACAGCTGGTAAGGGACAAAACGGACAAAACTCAAGATCAGGCGGTGGAGTAAGACCTGGATTTGAGGGCGGACAAATGCCTTTATACAGAAGATTACCAAAAAGAGGATTCACAAACATATTTGCAAAAGAATATGCTTGCATAAATGTTGAAAGACTAAACATATTTGAAAATGGTACAGAAGTAACACCAGAAGTGTTAATGGAAAAAGGAATCGTTAAAAAACTTTATGATGGTGTTAAAATATTAGGAAACGGTAATTTAGAGAAAAGCTTAACTGTAAAAGCTCAAAAAATATCTAAAGGTGCTGTTGAAAAAATAGAAGCCGCTGGAGGAAAAGTTGAGGTGATATAGATGTTATCAACCCTACGAAATGCTTGGAAAGTTCCAGAGCTTAGAAAAAGAATGCTATTTACCTTGTTCATAGTGGTGATATTTAGATTAGGAATATTTATTCCAGTTCCTGGAGTGGATGCTAGTAAATTAGCTAGCTTAAGTAGTTCAGGAACACTATTCACCTTTTATGACATGTTGTCCGGTGGTGCTTTAAGTAAATTTAGTATATTTGCTATGGGTGTTACGCCTTACATAAACGCATCAATCGTAATTCAACTACTTACAATAGCAGTTCCGACCTTGGAGCAACTTTCGAAAGAAGGCCAAGAAGGAAGACAAAAAATTCAAAATTACACAAGATTAGCAGCAGTTGTATTTGCCGTATTTCAAGGAATAGCGATGTACATGTTAATAAATGGAACATTGAAGAGTACTGGATACATGGAACTATTTATTATAGTTTTAACAATGACAGCTGGATCAAGCTTGTTAGTTTGGCTAGGAGAACAAATTCAAGTTTATGGTATTGGTAGTGGTGTATCGGTTATAATATTTGTAAACATCATTTCAACAATACCAACAACTATTTACAAAGTCGCTGGATTACGTCAAGCAGGCGAAGTTAGTTTAGTAGAGGTTATAATATTTGTATTAGTAGCTTTAGTTTTATTACTGGCAGTTATTATAATTAACTTAGCAGAAAGAAGAGTTCCTGTACAATATGCAGGAAAAGCTGTAGGAAATAAAGTGTTTAAAGGACAATCAACACATATTCCTTTCAGCTTAAATTCAGCAGGCGTTATGGCGATAATATTTGCTATGTCAGTGATGCAATTCCCTGAAACAATAGCAAAAATTTGGCCAACATCAGCGTTTGCAAAGTTTATAATGGAAAGTCCTTGGAGTATATTTAAAAGTGGTTCTTTAAAATATATAATTACTTACCTTGTTTTAATACTATTCTTCTCATGGTTCTATACAATAGTTACATTTAAACCAGATGAAATGGCTGAGAATATGCATAAATCATCAGGCTTTGTACCAGGTATAAGACCAGGAAAACCAACTGAAGTTTTCTTAGAAAGTGTTTTAACAAAAGTTTCTATAATGGGTGGTGTATTTGCATCTATTATTGCGATATTCCCTATAGTTGTAGAAGCTTATAGTAATTTTAAAGGAATTGCTTTTGGAGGTACTAGTTTATTGATTATTGTAGGAGTAGCGTTAGATACTATGAAACAATTAGAATCACAACTAGTTATGAGACATTACCAAGGGTTCCTTAAATAATAAAAATTTTGGAGTTGATGCTAGTGAAAATCATCTTATTAGGTCCTCCGGGAGCCGGAAAAGGAACACAAGCTAAATCAATTAGTAATAAATACTCCATACCGCACATATCAACAGGAGATATTTTTAGAAAGAACATTTCTGAAAAGACTCCGCTAGGAATCGAAGCTAAGAGTTATATTGATAAGGGACAATTAGTACCTGACAAGTTAACCATAGATATAGTACAAGATAGATTAGAGCATGAAGACTGTAAAAATGGATTCTTACTTGATGGCTATCCAAGAACTGTAAGTCAAGCTGAAGCTCTGAAAAATTTCTTAAATGAAAAAGGAGAAAAACTTGATACAGCTTTATTAATAGACGTTCAAAAAGAATTTATTATAGATAGGATGACTGGTAGAAGAGTTTGCCCAGATTGTGGAGCAAGTTACCATGTTAGATTTAATCCAACTAAGGTTGAAGGAAAATGCGACATTTGTGGCAGTGTTGTAATACAAAGAGCGGATGATACTGAATCTACAGTAAAAGATCGTTTAGATGTATATGAGACACAAACCCAACCACTTATAGAATACTATAAGAATCAAGGATTACTATCTACAGTAGACGGAACTCAATCTATTGATGATGTTTTTAAGGACATTTGTGGTGTCTTAGGAGCGATAAATAGTGATAATAATTAAAAGTGATATGGAAATTGAATATATGAGAAATGCAGGTAAAGTAGTTGCTGACACACTTGCTAAAATTGAGTCGGTGATAAAGCCAGGCATAACAACTGCAGAAATAGATAAATTAGCTGAAGAGTTCATACTAAAACAGGGCGCCAAGCCATCCTTTAAAGGATATGGCGGTTTTCCGGCTTCAATCTGCGCATCAGTTAATAATGAAGTTATACATGGAATTCCTAAAAATAGGATTCTAGAAGATGGTGACATTATTAGTGTAGATTGTGGAGCAATTCTTAATGGATTTCATGGTGATGCAGCTAGAACTTTTCCAGTAGGGAATATATCTAAAGAAGCAGAGCAGTTAATTAAAGTTACAAAAGAATGTTTCTTTAAGGGTATGGAAAATGCAGTGGTTGAAAACAGATTAACTGATATTTCAGCAGCTGTTCAAAAACATGCCGAAAGCTTTGGATATTCTGTGGTTAGGGATTTTGTAGGACATGGAATTGGAAGATCAATGCATGAAGATCCACAAGTTCCTAATTACGGCACTGCTGGTAGAGGTCCTAAGCTAAAACATGGGATGGTTCTAGCAATTGAACCTATGATAAACATTGGTAAATGTAATGTAAAAGTAAATTCGGACGGATGGACAGTTGTTACTAGTGATGGTACACTATCTGCACACTATGAAAATACTTTAGCAGTATTAAATAGTGGTCCTGAAATACTAACTTTAAGCTAATGAGGTGAAAAGATTGGATGATAATAGCCTTTTAGGTAAGGTAGTACATTCGAAATCAGGTAGAGACCGTAATAGATATTTTATAATAGTAGGAATACTAAATGAAGATTATGTCTATATTTCAGATGGTGATTTAAGAAGAATAGAAAAACCAAAGAAGAAGAAAATTAAACATTTAATTTTTACAGACATAATAGCACAGGATATCAAAGAGTTAATTACTAACAATAAAAAGGTAAGCAATTCTATGATTAGAAAGTTTTTGCAAGTTGAGGAGGTATGATTACCTTATGTCAAAAGATGATATAATTGAAATGCAAGGTGTTGTTTTAGAAGCACTACCAAATGCTATGTTTCAAGTAGAACTTGAAAGCGGACATAAAATAATGGCACATATATCAGGTAAATTAAGAATGAATTTTATCAGGATATTACCAGGCGATAAAGTTACAGTAGAGCTTTCTCCATATGATTTGACTCGTGGGAGAATAACTTGGAGAGATAAGTAATAAGGAGGGTTAGCTATGAAAGTAAGACCGTCAGTTAAACCTATATGTGAAAAATGTAAAGTTATAAAAAGAAAAGGAAGAGTAATGGTTATCTGTGAAAATCCTAAACATAAACAAAAACAAGGCTAATAGCCTTATGTATTATATAAATACTTAGGAGGTGTAGATCGTAGATGGCAAGAATAGCAGGTATTGACCTACCAAGAGAAAAAAGAGTTGAGATAGGTCTAACTTATATATTTGGTATAGGACTACCAAAATCACATGAAATACTTGAAGCTACAAAAGTAAACCCAAATACAAGAGTTAAAGATTTAACTGAAGATGAAGTTAATGCTTTAAGAGAATATATAAATAAAAACATATTAGTTGAAGGTGACCTAAGAAGAACAGTTGCTCTTGACATAAAAAGATTAATGGAAATCGGTTGTTACAGAGGAATCAGACATAGAAGAGGACTTCCTGTAAGAGGACAAAAAACTAAGACTAATGCTAGAACTAGAAAAGGTCCTAAAAAGACAATGGCAGGAAAGAAGAAATAGTAAGGAGGGAATAAAATGGCTCAAAAAGTTAAAAGAAGTAGAAGAAGAAAAGAAAGAAAAAATGTTGAGCATGGTGCAGCACATATCAAATCTACTTTCAACAATTCCATCGTTACACTTACTGATGCAGCTGGAAACGCATTGTCATGGGCAAGTGCTGGTGGATTAGGATTTAGAGGATCAAGAAAAAGCACACCATTTGCAGCTCAAATGGCAGCAGAAACTGCAGCTAAAGCAGCAATGGAACATGGATTAAAAAGTGTAGAAGTTTACGTTAAAGGACCAGGAGCAGGAAGAGAAGCTGCTATAAGATCTCTACAAGCTGCTGGATTAGAAGTTACTTTAATAAAAGATGTAACTCCAATTCCACATAATGGATGTAGACCACCAAAAAGAAGAAGAGTTTAGTAATAGGAGGTGTAAAAATGGCTAGATATACTGAAGCTACTTGCAAACTTTGCAGAAGAGAAGGTTTAAAGCTTAATCTAAAAGGTGACAGATGTTTTACTGAGAAATGCGCATTCGCTAGAAGAAGTTACGCACCAGGACAACACGGTCAAGGAAGAAAAAAGATTTCTAACTATGGATTACAATTAAGAGAAAAACAAAAAGCAAGAAGAATCTACGGAGTTCTTGAAAAACAATTTAGAAAATACTATGACAAGGCTGAAAAACAAAGAGGTATAACAGGTGAAAACTTATTAAGACTTCTTGAAATAAGACTTGACAATGTAATATACAGATTAGGATACGGTGCTTCTAGAGCAGAAGCTAGACAATTAGTTACTCACGGACATTTCCTAATAAACGGAAAGAAAGTTGACATCGCATCTTATAGCGTTAAAATAAATGACGTAATCACAGTATGTGATAAGAGCAAAGCTACTGAGAAGTTTAAAGTTTTCAATGAAAACCCAAAAACTTTACCAAAATGGTTAGAGGCTGATCAAGAAGCTTTTGCTGCTAAAGTTGTATCTTTACCAACTAGAGAAGATATAGATGTTCCAGTAAATGAAACATTAATAGTTGAGTTATACAGCAAATAGTCAATAATATAAAATCAGTTGCCCTCAAAATAGAACGCCCATTTAATAAAGAAGGAGGGTTATATATATGTTAGAAATAGAAAAGCCAAAAATAGAATGTGTAGAAACCACTGAAAATGGTACATATGGAAAATTTGTCATTGAACCATTAGAGAGAGGTTATGGAATAACTTTAGGTAATGCTTTAAGAAGAATACTTCTTTCTTCATTACCTGGAGTTGCTGCAAATTCAATAAAAATAGACGGTGTACTTCATGAATTTTCAACTATAAATGGAGTTAAAGAAGATGTATCTGAGTTAATTCTTAACATAAAAGGATTAGCATTAAAGATGAATGGTGAAGGAGCTAAAACTGTATATATAGATGCTGTTGGACCTGGAGAGGTTACAGGAGCAGATATAAAAACTGATGGAGACGTTGAAGTTATAAATAAAGATCATCATATAGCAACACTAGATGATGATGGTAAGTTATTTATGGAACTTAACGTTAGCAGAGGTAGAGGTTATGTTTCTCAGAACAAAAATAAAACTGAAGACAAACCAATAGCTACTATACCTGTAGATTCAATTTATACTCCAGTTAAAAGAGTTAACTTTACTGTTGAAAATACAAGAGTAGGCCAAATAACAGATTATGATAAATTAACAATTGAAATATGGACTAATGGAACAATTAGACCTGATGAAGCAATTGGTTTATCAGCAAAAATTCTTATAGAACACTTTAAACTATTTATGACATTAACAGATCATGCTGATAATGTTGAAATAATGGTTGAAAAAGAAGAAGATAAGAAAGAAAAAGTATTAGAAATGACGATAGAGGAACTTGATTTATCTGTTAGAAGCTTTAACTGCTTAAAAAGAGCTGGTATAAATACTGTTCAAGAATTAACAGAAAGATCAATGGATGATATGATGAAGGTTAGAAACCTAGGAAAGAAATCTCTTGAAGAGGTTGAACAAAAACTAGAAGCCTTAGGATTATCATTTAAACCAAACGAAGAGTAAGGAGGGATAGCGATGGCACAACAACGTAAGTTAGGACGTCCAACTGATCAAAGAATGGCAATGCTTAGAAATCTTGTTACTAGCTTCTTAAAGCACGGAAAAATAGAAACTACAGAAACTAGAGCTAAAGAAACTAAGAGACTAGCTGAAAAAATGATAACTCTTGCTAAAAGAGGAGATTTACATGCTAGAAGACAGGTTCTTGCATTCGTTACAGAAGAGGAAGTTGTTAAGAATTTATTCGATAACATAGCTCCAAAATACGCTGAGAGAAATGGTGGATATACTAGAATAATGAAAGTAGGTCCAAGAAGAGGCGACGGAGCAGAAGTTGTTATATTAGAATTAGTATAATATATTCCAGGGGATTAAGTATGCCTAGCTTAGTCCCCATTTTATTATAAAAATATAAATTTTCCAGCTATGGAGGGATGAAATATGGAACTTACCAAAAATGCCCCTCAAGGTGTTAAAAACGATACAAAAGTTGAAATTATAAGTGAAAATTTATTCTTTAAATATGAATCAAATGAAGATGGTAAAGAAAAAATTGCACTAGATGGTGTTAATATAACTATAAACAAAGGTGATTTTGTAGTTGTTTTAGGCCATAATGGATCTGGTAAATCTACTTTTGCAAAGCATATAAATGGATTATTACTACCAAGTAAAGGTAAAATTTTTGTAGGTGGATTGGATACCTCAAAAGAAGAAAATCTTTGGGAAGTAAGAAAAAAAGCTGGGATGGTTTTTCAAAATCCAGACAACCAAATTGTTGCTACAATAGTAGAAGAAGATGTTGCTTTTGGACCAGAAAATTTAGGAGTAGATTCAGCAGAAATAAGAAGAAGAGTTGATGAATCTTTAAAAAGGGTTAATATGTATGAATATAAACAGCATGGTCCACATTTACTATCAGGAGGACAGAAACAAAGAGTTGCAATAGCAGGCATACTTGCTATGAGACCTGAGTGTATAGTCTTAGATGAGCCAACTGCTATGTTAGATCCTTCAGGAAGAAAAGAAGTCATAAAGACTATTAAAGAGTTAAATAAGGAGTCTGGTATAACTGTAGTGCTTATTACTCATTATATGGAAGAAGCAGTTGATGCAGACAAAATTTATGTTATGGATTCAGGAAAAGTAATTATTGAAGGGACTCCAAAGGAAGTATTCAAAGAAGTTGACACTATGAAAAGCTTAGGACTTGACGTACCTCAGATGACAGAACTTGCTTATGAACTTAGTAAAAGTGGAATAAGCTTAAATAGAGGAATATTAACTATAGATGAGATGGTGAATGAATTATGTCAATTAAAATAGAAAATTTAACACATATATATATGGCAAAATCACCTTTTGAAAAAAAAGCATTAGATAATGTTTCATTAGAGATAAATGATGGTGAGTTTTTAGCTTTAATAGGGCATACAGGATCAGGAAAATCAACTTTAATTCAGCATATTAATGGACTCTTAAAACCGTCTTCAGGAAAAATAATAGTAGACGACATAGATATTACTTCAAAAAATATAAAGCTTACTGAAATAAGAAAAAGAGTAGGCCTAGTATTTCAATATGCAGAGTATCAATTGTTTGAAGAGACAATTGAAAAAGATATAGCTTTTGGACCTAAAAATTTAGGTTTATCAGAATCGGAAGTTTCAGATAGAGTGAAAAGAGCTATGAATATAGTAGGATTAGATTATGAGCTATATAAAGATAAGTCTCCTTTTGAGTTAAGCGGAGGTCAAAAAAGAAGAGTTGCAATAGCAGGTGTTGTTGCAATGGAGCCTAAGGTGTTAATCTTAGATGAACCTACTGCGGGACTTGATCCAAAGGGAAGAGATGAAATATTAGGAAAAATAGAACTATTACATAGAGAATATAATATGACTATAATCCTAGTTTCACATAGCATGGAAGATGTAGCTAAGGTAGCAGATAGAATATTAGTTATGGAAGGTGGAAAATGCATTTTAGATGGAACACCTAAAGTAATATTTAAAGATGTTGAAACGTTAGAGAGAGTAGGCCTAGCAGTACCACAAGTTACTTATTTAGTAAAAGAACTTAGAAAAAAAGGATTGGACATATCAGAAGATATATTTACCTTAAAGGAAGCTACGGAAGAAATACTTAGAGTTTTAAAATCTTAAAGTATTTAATTTATTTATAGGTTTCTATTTTGGAGGAGTTTATATGATCAAGGATATTACAATAGGCCAATATATTATTGGTGAATCATTTATACACAAGCTTGATCCAAGAACAAAAATATTAATATCATTATTATTTATAATAGTTTTATTTTTAGCAACTAATGTGCAAGGATATGTTGTAGTCTTTTTATTTTTAATGTTATGCATATATGTATCAAAGGTACCATTTAGATATATATATAAGGGATTGAAACCCATATTTATATTGATGTTAATAACAGCAGTATTCAATATATTTTTCACAAAGGGAGAAACATTAGTTTATCAATTAGGATTTTTGAAAATATATAAAGAAGGATTGGTGCTTGCTGCTTTTATGATAATAAGGCTTACATTTTTAATAGCAGGTACATCGTTATTAACATTAACAACATCCCCTATAGAATTAACGGATGGAATAGAGAGACTACTTAATCCATTTAAGAAAATAGGAGTACCAGCTCATGAATTGGCTATGATGATGACTATAGCACTTAGATTTATACCTACGCTTATGGATGAGACTGATAAGATAATGAAGGCTCAGATGGCAAGAGGTGCTGATTTTGAAAGCGGAAATCTTATAAACAGGGCTAAAAGTTTAGTGCCATTATTAGTACCATTATTTATAAGTTCATTTAGAAGAGCGGAAGACCTAGCTATGGCAATGGAAGCAAGATGCTATAGAGGTGGAGATGGTAGAACTAGAATGAAAGTATTAAAAATGACTAAAAAAGATACTATAGCATTTGTGAACTTTGCTATATTTACGATATTGATATTTGGAACAAGATTTTATTTTTAAAGGAATTTAATATGAGAAATATAAAGTTAACACTAGAATATGATGGAACAAACTATTTCGGATGGCAAAAACAAAAGACTAAGGTTACATTACAAGGTACTGTAGAGAGTGTAATTTCTAATTTAACAAAAGAAGCAATAGAGATAACTGGGTGTAGTAGGACAGATAGTGGAGTGCATTCTAGAGGATATATATGCAATTTTGTTACAAACAGTTCTATACCTAGTGAAAAGTTTAAAGATGCACTAAATGTAAAATTACCAGATGATATTGCTGTCTTAAAATCTGAAGAAGTGCCAGAAGAATTTCATTCTAGATACAGTTGCAGGGGAAAGAAGTATAGTTATACTATACTTGAAAGACCTATGAAGGCAACAATAGATAGAAATTATGTATGCCAATGTAAATACAATTTAGATATAGGAAAAATGAATGAAGCTTGTAAATACTTTATAGGTACTCATGACTTTTCAGCATTTAAAAACAAAGGAAGTTCAGTTAAAACCTCTGTGAGGACTATAAGTGAGCTTTATGTAGAGAAAACAGGAAACTATGTAAAAATATTTGTAAGTGCTGATGGTTTTTTATATAATATGGTAAGAATAATAGTAGGTACCCTTATTGATGTGGGTATAGGAAAAATTAATCCAGAAAGCATCAAAAATATAATAGATTCAAAGGAAAGAACTAATGCCGGAAAATCTATGCCACCTCAAGGGCTGTGTTTAGAAGAAGTATATTATTAGAATTACTAAAATAGGCATATTTACTACAATTTTAGTAATGTAATAATTTTTTAAATAATTGACACGCGTGGCAAATTGTATTATAATATTTTTGTTTGTTATAATAAAAAATTGTGTATAAGATCCACTAGCCCCGGGTCTTTAGCATAGAATTAAGATTGTTAAAAATTCAGGGAGGGAAAAAGAAATGAAATCATACTTAGCAAAACCAAATGAAGTTCAAAAAAAATGGTATGTAGTAGACGTGGCAGGAATGCCTTTAGGAAGAGCTGCTAGCCAAATAGCTTCAGTATTAAGAGGAAAAAACAAACCAGAATTTACTCCACACGTAGACACAGGAGATTACGTTGTAGTTATTAATGCAGAGAAAATTGTTTTAACAGGAAAAAAATTAGATCAAAAAATGTTAAGACATCACTCTCTATATCCAGGTGGATTAAAAGAGACTCCATACAGAGAAGCATTAGCTAAAAAACCAGAATTCGTATTTGAAGAAGCAGTAAGAAGAATGCTTCCAAGCGGAATTTTAGGAAGAAAAATGCTTAAAAAATTAACAGTATACAGAGGAACAGAACACAATAATCACGCTCAAAACCCAGAAGTTTTAGAGTTAGTAAGAAAATAATTAGATAGAGTTTGGAAGGAGGATTTAAAATGGCAAAAGTTCAATATTTCGGAACAGGAAGAAGAAAACAATCAGTTGCTAGAGTAAGACTTGTACCTGGAGAAGGTAGAGTTGTAATAAATAACAGAGAAATAGAAAATTTCTTTGGATTAGAAACTTTAAGAGTTATAGTTAATCAACCATTAGTATTAACTGGAACTAAAGAAAAATTCGACGTTTTAGTTAACGTTCACGGTGGTGGATACACTGGTCAAGCAGGAGCAATAAGACATGGAATATCTAGAGCCTTATTAAAAGCTGACGAAAACTTAAGACCAGAACTTAAAAAAGCTGGTTTCTTAACAAGAGACCCAAGAATGAAAGAAAGAAAGAAATACGGTCTTAAAAAAGCAAGAAGAGCTTCTCAGTTCTCAAAAAGATAATATTTCAAAAACGTATTTTTCAAGTTTTTACTTTGGAATACATATTAAGTGCATATGCCTTTGGCATATGCATTTTTTATTGTTGTGCGCCCAGCATGGGCGTAATCTTAAGGGTGAAAGTCCCTAACACGACCTAGTAGTGGTAAGTGTATAGCTTAAGACAAGGGTGTCCACCGTGAGGTGGAATCTGAAGGAAGTTGGCGGCAAATCTCTGGTCTGACGAACAGACTATGGGTAAGATTGCAACACAAATCGAAGCCCGATAACTACTCGAAAATAGGTGATGTAAATGTGGCAGATAGATGGAGAGAAAGATTACGTTCTTACCTGGGGAGGTCTTAGATATACATTGTGGAAATGAACTTTGAAGCAATAACCTATGTAGTGATACATAGCTGAAATCTAAGAAGTCAGCAGAAGTCATAGTACCCTCGCTAATCGCGAAAGCGGGTGGAAGGACTGAACGATAGGAGGTTTTGAAACTTTGAAAAACACAAAGAAATGTGATGAAAGCAGACAACTTCATATAGAAGGTTATTTACGGAAAGATAGAGTGGAACTCGAAGAATATGTAAGAGCGCCTAGCATTTCATTGACGTTAGATAAGAAACAGAACGCCGAAATTAAATATGCTAATGGATTGCTTGAAAAGATTATAGATAGAAATAATCTAAATCAAGCCTTTAAGAGGGTTAAAGCTAATAAAGGAAGTCATGGAATTGATGGTATGAAAGTAGATGAACTTCTACAATATCTGAAAGAAAATGGCGATAGCCTTAAGCAATCTATATTGGAAGGTAATTATAAACCTAACCCAGTTAGACGTGTAGAAATACCCAAACAAGATGGTAAGAAACGTCCACTAGGAATCCCAACGGCAGTTGACCGAGTTATACAACAAGCAATTGCTCAAGTTTTAAGTCCAATATTTGAAGAAAAGTTTTCAGATAATAGTTATGGATTTAGACCTAACAAAAGTGCTCATCAAGCAATTCTAAAATGTAAAGAGTATATGGATAATGGATATAAATGGGCTGTAGATATAGACCTAGAGAAATACTTTGATACTGTAAATCATGATAAGCTAATAGGTTTAGTTTATAAAGAAATTAAAGATATTAGGGTAATATCTTTAATAAGAAGATATCTACAAGCAGGTGTAATGATAAATGGAGTAATAAATTTTACCGAAAAAGGTGTACCTCAAGGTGGAAATTTATCACCATTACTTAGCAATATCATGTTAAATGAGCTTGATACAGAATTAGAAAAGCGAGAACTAAACTTTTGTAGATACGCTGATGACTGTAATATATATGTAAAATCAAAGAAAGCAGCGGAAAGAGTAATGGAAAGTATCACAAAATTCATAGAGAAAGATTTAAAACTCAAAGTGAATAAAGAAAAAAGCAAGGTCGACAGACCATGGAAGTTAAAGTATTTAGGTTTTTCATTCTATAATAAGAAAAATGGAATGGGAATAAGAGTACATAATAAATCAATTGAAAAATTGAAAGCTAAGCTTAAGAAAATTACTGCAAGAAGTAATGCGATGAGCATGGAATATCGAGCATTAAAATTAAAACAAACAATAACTGGTTGGATTAATTATTTTAAGCTAGCAGATTTAAATGGTACTTTAAGGGAAATGGATAAATGGCTAAGACGAAGGCTACGCCTGTGCTATTGGAAACGATGGAAGAAAATCAAAACTAAGCATGACAATTTAGTCAAATTAGGGATGGATAACTTTAAAGCATGGGAATATGCAAATACAAGAAAAGGCTATTGGAGAATTTCCAACAGCCCTGTTTTAAATACAACATTATCTAATAACTACCTAAAAGAACAAGGGTTTATAACGTTAACCGAGAGTTATTTAAGATTTAGGTAATTCTATTGAACCGCCGTGTACCGAACGGTACGCACGGTGGTGTGAGAGGACGGAAAATAAAATAATTATTTTCCTCCTACTCGATTA